>CAZDGT010000374.1:0-17207 GCA_964504905.1 uncultured Bordetella sp.
TTACGATGCGGCGTTCGGCGGGGCGCGCCGGGACGAAGAAAAATCGCGCGCCAAAGAGCGGGTTTACTCCTTCCGGGACACGTTAGGACAGTGGGACCCAAAGAATCAGCGTCCGGAATTGTGGGACATCTATAACAGCCGCATTGAGCCGGGGGAGAGCATCCGCGTGTTTCCGCTTTCGAATTGGACCGAGATGGACGTGTGGCAATACATCCATCTGGAGAACATTCCGATTGTGCCGCTGTACTACGCGAAAGAGCGCGAAGTGCTGGTGCGCGGGAATTCGCTCATCATGCCGGAGCAGGCGTTCATGGGTCCGCGCGACGGCGAGAAAATGCAGATGGTGAAGTGCCGCATGCGTTCGCTGGGTTGCTCGCCGTGCACGGGCGCGATCCGATCGGACGCGGATACGATTCCGAAGATCATCGCCGAACTGGTGGCCGTCAGAAATTCCGAGCGCGAGAACCGGGTGATCGACCATGACCGCGAAGGCTCGATGGAACTCAAGAAGCGCGAAGGATATTTCTGAGCATGGCGGCGCTTCCGGTTGTTCCAAATCAGGCGATCGACACCGCTAAGTTCGACGTCGAAGAGTTTTTGCGGCAGGAGCAGTCGAAAGATCTGCTGCGCTTCACGACGGCCGGGAGCGTCGATGACGGGAAATCCACGCTGATCGGACGCCTGTTGCACGACGCTCGCGGGGCTTACGAAGACCAACTGAAGCAGGCCATCCGCGGCGGCGAAATCGATTTTTCGCTGCTAACCGACGGGCTGCGCGCCGAACGCGAGCAGGGCATCACTATCGATGTCGCGTACCGATACTTCGCGACACCCAAACGCAAATTCATTCTGGCCGATACTCCCGGACACGAGCAGTACACGCGCAACATGGCGACGGGCGCATCGACGGCGCACCTAGCGATTATTCTTCTGGATGCCAAGCGCGGCATCACGACGCAATCCATGCGGCACGCCTATATTGCGTCCCTGCTGGGGATTCCGCACTTCGTCATCGCTGTAAACAAGATGGACCTGGTGGATTACGAACAGAAAGTGTTCCACCGGATTCGCGCGGAGTTCGCTCCGTTTCTGACGCGGCTGGGAGTGAACGGAGCCTACTTTCTTCCGCTGAGCGCGCTCAAGGGCGATAACGTCGTCGATAAGAGCAAGAATATGCCGTGGTTCGACGGCCATAGCTTGCTGGATCATCTTGAGTCGGTGGATACGTCGCCGATCACAGTGCACGCGCCTTTCCGGATGGCGGTGCAGCGCGTGGTGCGTCCGGACATGACTTTTCGCGGCTACGCGGGGCAGATTGCGTCGGGCGTGGTGCGTCCGGGCGATGAAGTCTTGACGCAGCCTTCTGGGCGGCGCACGCGGGTGGAGCGAATCGTGGCGTGGGAAGGCGATCTGGAAGTAGCGCACGCTCCGATGTCGGTGACGCTGACGCTGGCCGATGAGATCGACATCAGCCGCGGCGACATGATCAGCAGCGGTCCGGAGCCGGTGGGCGCGCGGGCGATTGAAGCGACCATGGTGTGGTTCGATGCGAAGCCGCTGGATCCAGCGGGGCATTACCTGATCAAGCACACGTCGCAGATGGTTCCGGCGCGCGTGGAATCGGTCGAATACCGCGTGAATGTGAACACGCTGCATGCCGAGATGGTGGGCAGCCTGGCGATGAATGAAGTGGGCGTGGTGCGGCTGGCGACGGCGCGCCCGATTTTCTTCGATTCTTATCGCGAGAATCGCGGTGCGGGCGCATTCATTCTGATTGACCGCCAGACCAACGCTACGGCGGCGGCCGGCATGATCATTTCGGCAACGGAAGCGGGCACGGAGAGCGCGGCGGAGCGCCTGGCAAGATTGGTGCGTGCATCCGTTCCTCCCGGAGCGCATCTAAACTTACCAGCCGATGAGGAAGCCGCCATCGCGCTGCTGCGCAAGGCGCTGCAAGGATTCTTTCGTCATGAGTGAACTGGAAACCAAGATTCAAGAAGCCCGGCAACTGATTGCGGGCGAGCTGGCGAAGAACGGCGCGGCGTGCATCACCTCCAGTTTTCAGGCGGAGTGCGTGGTGCTGGTGCACATGCTGAAAGAGCAGCGTCCCGACATCCCAGTGTTGTTCCTGGAGACGGGTTATCATTTCCCGGAGACGCTGGCGTATCGCGATCAGATGACCAAGGACTGGAATCTGAAGCTGGTCAACCTCGAAGCCAAGCAGAGCGTGCGGGATCAGGAAGCGCAATTCGGCATCCTCAACCAGACCGAGCCCAGCAAGTGTTGTGGCCTGCGGAAAGTGGAGCCGCTGTTCGCGGGACTCGCGGATTACGACATCTGGTTCACGGCGCTGCGTCGCGAACAATCGCCGACGCGCGCGAATCTGCAACCGGTGGAACCGTTCAAGCTGCCGGTGGGGAAGAGCCTGGAAAAAGTGAGTCCGCTGGCGGCGTGGACTAATAAGGATGTCTGGCAGTACATGAGCCTGCACAACATTCCTGTGCTGCCGCTTTACGATCAGGGCTACACCAGCATTGGCTGCCAGCCATGCACCGTGCTGCCGTTCGACCCCAACAATCCGCGCTCGGGCCGCTGGCAGGGCAAAGAAAAGCTGGAGTGCGGGATTCACATTCAGGCCGAATAACGGCGCTAGCGACCGCATGACTTACCTGCTGGGATTCGTCATCGCCGTCGCGATCGGGCTTACGGGCGTGGGCGCGGGAACCCTGACCACACCTCTCCTGATTCTGGCGGTGGGAGTGCCGGCGCGCATCGCGGTAGGGACGTCACTCATTTTTGGCGCGGTGGTGAAGATCATCACGTCTCCGGTTTACATGGCGCGGCGGCAAGTGGACTGGCGCACGCTGGGAATCATGCTGGCGGGCGGCGTGCCGGGCGTGCTGATCGGCGTGTTTGTGCTGCGCGGCGTGGATGGCAAGATGATCACCGGCATCATCGGCATCACGATCGTGGTTGTGGCGATCTTCAATTTGTTTCGTCCGACCACGGCGAACCGTCGCGACCGGACGAACTGGCTCGCGCTGGTTGCTCTGCCGATCGGCACCGAAGTCGGATTCTCGTCGGCGGGAGCGGGAGCGTTGGGCGCGCTGTCACTGCTGAGCATGACGAAATTGGCCGCCGCAGCAGTGGTTGGGACGGACCTGGTCTTCGGATTGGTGCTGTCACTCATCGGCGGGGGCGTGAACGCGGGGATGGGCAACGTGAGCGGTCCAGTGCTGCTGCAGTTGCTGACCGGCGGAGTGCCAGGAGCGATTCTGGGCGCGGTGCTCGCGGGGAAGGTTCCGTCAAAGCAATTGCGGATGGGGCTCTCGGGCGCAATGGCGCTGCTAGGCGCGAATTTGTTTTACAAGGGATTTTTTTAGGACAAGCGATCGCAGCCATTTCGCGTCGCAAGACCCGGCCTATGGGGCCAGTCGAACCCGGACAAGCAAGTCGTTTAGCGCATCGCGACAAGAGGCCTCTTCCGGCAATGTTGAGACCGCCGCTTCGTGCTCCAGTTGGGTCACTAGCCGTCCGTACTCTGCTTGGTGAAACTCGATTTCGGGATTTTCCAGCTTGGATTTTTCCGGTCCCTGAACCTTCCGGCTCACAAGCTCTCCTATGTAGGGCAATTGGAATTCATCGTTCAGCGTGATGAGATTGGCCTCAATTTTGCCAGTCCGCATGAGATGAATCCCTGTCAGTAACACTCGGTAGACATAGAGGAGAGGCTTGACCCGCGGTGGGTTTTCTTTCTGGAACAAACGCCATTGCGTGTCGGCGAATCCAAAGTAATGGTGGCTGTGATGGCGAGTCACGCAACTCTTCGCTACTTCCTTCAACTCATCATGCGCCGCGCTGCTTTGTACGACCAAAGGTGAATAGAGTTGTTCCAGTACGTACCCATTTCTCTTAAGAAGCATCGAGAAGAATTTGAGGACATCGTGTGTCACCAAATCCAGTTCGACTCCACCGCGCATTCCCTCCACCTCGATCGTTTCTCTTTTCGGTAATAGTCCCAACGATTCCTTTGCCGGCAGAACATGCACGCCACGCAGATCATAGTCGGAGTCCGACGATGGAAACCCGTAAAGATGTGCCCCGCTCACAGTTGCAAAAATCAGCGGATAAGGATGGCGGGCCGCTTCTGCCCGCAGAAGTTCAAAATCGATCATTCAGCGTACTCCTTGGATGCCGCGTATTGACGGGCTTGGAGCAAAAATTCGTTGGCGCGTTCGTAATCGGGATGTTCGGGAAGCCGAGTCGTTTCCCGCATCTGATCCAGTTCCCTGTGCAATCTCAGACGCCACTTCTCCACCTGTTCCCAAGCGACCTCACCGCGCCGGATGGCAAGAAGTTGTTCACGGTGTTCATCGACACGAACAGGTACGAAGCCGTCCTTCAATATGGCGACGCCAGACAGCAGTAAGCGGATCAAATGCATTACGTGTTTCCAGCGAACCCCATGTTCGTTGCGCAGATCCTGCTCCAGTTTTTTGAACTGCGACAATACGTAGGAATTGTAGGTGCGGTGTATATGTCGCGAAAGAAAGAGGTGCCGGATTTCGATCAACTTTGCCGCAAGCGGTGTGCATGTTTCTACCAGCGGTGAATAGAGGCATTCCAAGATGTTTGGATTTGCTTTCAGGCCCAGCCGGATGAACTTCTCGATCTCCCAGTAGCATTCTTCGCGGTCAGTCTCCAATTGCTCTGGCACGCCTGCTAGTCCCCAGTGAAACTCCGCGGGCGGCAGGTAGAAGCCGCGACGGTCCACATCCGAGCCCTCATGATTCAAACCATATGCTGTTGAGCCCACGATACAGCGAAAGATCACGAAGTGCTCGAGATCTGCGGCATCGGGGCCGCCTGGAACTTCCGCATCAGTGTGCTTAAAAATGCTGAGCTCACTTCGGCGACAGCTGTCCTCGGTGCCGTCGGCGAACCGTATGCGGTACGAATGCTCCGGTGCCGCTGGAGTGTGAACCACGATGCCGACGCGTCCGTCAGTCCGAGTCAGGACCTTGGTCCCGACGGGAATCACTAGGTGAATCTGCTTGGGAACGGCCACTTTATCATTTCTGAGCTTACACTCTGCGCCAAGGAGGAGTTCCGGGGACGATTCTAGGCACCTTGCTCGTGGGAAAAGCTCGTCGAAGCAATTGCGAATGGGCTGTTGGGAGCGAAGCGTCTGACCGGGGGCAAGTCTCAATCGATTCCCTAAATGCGAGAAAGACGGCTCCTCTCATGCTATTCTTGCAGCGTGGTACGCCGCGAGATCGAAATCGACGAAGATACCAACCGCCTTCTCACGGAACTTGCCTCGGAATATAAAGGCGATTTGGGCCTGGCGCTGGCGTATTTGGTTCACGCGCGCGAAGGGCTCGAAGACTTCGCCGAACGAAGCGAAGCGGCGCACCAAGGTAGGCTGCTCGCCATGCGCGACAGATCCGAAGCGGATTTTCGCGAAGGCCGAACCGTGACTTGGGAAGACGTCAAGACTCGCAACGGGTTGTGAAGATTTTGTTCGCCGAGGCGGCGGCCGAAGCCTTCGCCGAACTCCCCCAATCCACGAAAAGCAAAGCAGCCAGCTCGATAGAACTGCTGGAACAACACCCCCGAATGTACCCGGTACGGAGGCGGGGGCTCATGCCGCCGGCAGACATTTGGTCTACTACAGCGTGAACTCACAAGAAGTACGCATCAGGGACTGCCAAACGGTCTTACATAGATGGTCATTGTGGTGTGAGGGGGAACCGGCTAGGTCTTAGTCGCTACAATTGGAAATAGCGTGATACCTGTTTCCGAACTTGACCGAATCGCTGAGGCTCGTCTCGACGACGGGAAAGCGTTGCTGGCTGGGGGCCGCTACGACGGAGCGACGTACGTCTGCGGATACGCTGTTGAGGTCGGACTGAAGGCACGGATTTGTCGAACCCTCAACTGGTCTGACTTTCCAAGCACGGGCGGAGAGTTCCAGGCGTACCGAACTTTTCAAACGCATGAGCTGGATGTGCTCTTGCGTCTATCTGGACAAGAGGCACGGATAAAGCAGCAGCATTTCACGCTTTGGAATGCGGTTGCCGTTTGGAAAGCTGAGTCGCGCTACAACGTTGTCGGTACCATCCAAAAGGCCGACGCGGAAGCGATGATAGGCGCAGCCGAACAGCTATTGAAGACTCTATGACGACCACCGAGTTGCCGACGAAATTCGCGAAGCTGGAATCGGATGTGGCTGCCGCAAGGGGAGCCTTTGCTCTATTTGCGTTGTTTCTGCGAGAAGATCTTCCGGACCGCTGGGATTTGATGATCTCCGCTCCGTGGGCATCCGCGGATCAAAAGGCGGCGCTCGACTATCTCGTCGGCAAAATCAAGTCCGATCTGGGGCCCGCCGATCTGACGCTGTTGTCCCGTATTGTATTCATCGACCCGGAAGATATTTCGGTGCAGAATCTAAACAAGGCAATTAACGTCGAACATGGGGCCGTGGAGGTGCGTGACAGCAGTTTCTTCGGTCTGCCGATTAAGCACGCATTCATCATCACGTCCAAGGCGTCCGGCCAGGCCGTTACCCGTTGACAGCGCCTTTATCGCTGACGGTCATCTGGTCCTGTTGTTGTCATCGTGTCGCAGCTTTGCCAGCCGCTACCGTGGCGCATTCCTTGCTGTCTTTATTTCGCGTTTTTCAGGTGGGATAGGGCGGCTTCGTTCACAATGCGGCGGGCCATCAAATTCCGCAGCGGGGATGGGCTGCCATCCTCGCGCGCTCTTCCAGTAATCAATTTTCTGACAGCTTTAGAACAGCCTCAGGGAGCCGAGCGCCCTGGATCGTAATCTTCGAGGCAGCGTCTTCGATTTCGCGCAGGTCGTCAGGCGAAAGTTCAATTGTGGCGGCGCCCAGGTTCTCGTCAAGGCGCTCCAGCTTTCGCGTTCCAGGGATTGGCACGATAAATGGTTTCTGAGTAAGCAGCCATGCGAGCGCAATCTGCGCCGGTGTTGCGTGCTTACTTTGGGCGATGCGCGTCAGGAGATCGACAAGAGCCATGTTGGCCGCGCGGGCCTCGGGAGCGAAGCGCGGAGACCGATTGCGGAAATCGGTGCTGTCAAATTCCGTGCTCGTGCCAATCTTTCCCGTTAGAAATCCCGCGCCAAGAGGACTGAAGGGCACAAACCCAATTCCCAATTCGTCGCACACCGCAAGCACACCGTTTTGCTCTGGATCGCGGGTCCACAGCGAATATTCGCTCTGTATGGCCGCGAGCGGCTGAATCGCGTGTGCCCGCCGAATCGTTTTGTGGCCAGCCTCCGACAGACCGAAGTGCTTCACCTTGCCCTGCTCGATCAAGTTCTTGACGGTCCCGGCGACATCTTCGATCGGCACATTAGGATCGACACGATGCTGATAGAGAAGATCGATTGCTTCGACCTTGAGGCGTTTGAGCGCTGCGTCCGTGACCTCCCGGATATGGTCAGGCCGGCTGTCGAGACCATAGCGAGTGCCATCCGGATTGATGCCAAATCCAAACTTGGTGGCAATGACCACGTCATTGCGGAATGGCGCGAGCGCTTCTCCCACCAGTTCTTCGTTGGTGAAAGGGCCGTACGCTTCGGCAGTGTCAAAGAACGTCACACCGCGCTCGACGGCGGCACGAATGATCTTGATGCCCTCCTGTCGCTCCGCGGGCGGCCCATAGTTGGCGCTTAGCCCCATGCATCCGGAGCCAAGGGCCGACACTTCCAAACCGCTATTTCCGAGTTTGCGTGTTTGCATAACTTTGCACGTACAGTTTTAGGCTAACGAAAATGGCTCCAGAACCGGTATCCCAATCCTGCCGAATCATTGCCTAGTTCTGCCGAGGCGTTGGCGTGGCGTTATACTGCGCGTCGCTGACTTTTTCCATCCAGACTGTGGGGCTTCCTGCCAACTGTTCCGAGATGGCGAGGTGCGTCATCGCGACATTTGGGTCCGCTCCGTGCCAATGTTTTTGATTTGGCGGGATCCAGACTACATCTCCCTGCCGGATCTCTTCGATTGGGCCTCCCCATTGCTGCACACGGCCGGATCCTGCCGTGACAATCAGGGTTTGCCCAAGCGGGTGGCTGTGCCATGCAGTTCTCGCTCCGGCCTCGAACGTAATACGCGACCCATACGCGCGTGCCGGACTGCTCGCCTGGAACGAAGTATCGATGCGTACGGAGCCGGTGAAGTTTTCGGATGGTCCCGTGCTGGGAGGTTGCGAACCACTGCGTGTGATTTTGATCTTCTGCTCGCCTGGGCTCCGCGTAGCGCCGGGTGTCTGAGCGGAGACCAAACCCACCACAACGAGCCACGTCAGAATTGCGGCGAATACTCTCATTGTCTTTCCAGTTTAACTTCGTGAAAGCTTTACAATGAGATTCATGCGACTCCTACCGCTTATTCCACTTCTCGCCATCCTGGCCGTTGGCGCCGATGCGCCGATTACCAGTAATCCGTTTCCGGAACCGATCGTGAAGCGGGGGCTTGCGGTTGAGGTCAAAGACTTGGTGCGGCTGCCCGATACGCACGCGCTTCGGCCCGCCGATCAGGACGTTACGCCGGCTGGCTGGGCGCGAGTGAGCTACGTGCGCGATCTTCCGGATGGCCGCCGCTTCGCGAACGACTCGCGGGGCTTCCTCTATTTACTCGACGCGGACACTCAAAAAAATGCCCAGCCGCACGTCTATGCGGACGTCGCCGCGGCCTTTCCCCACGCGATGTATACGCGCCTGGAAAGCGGCTTCATCGGTTTTGTGTTTCATCCTGAATTCGCAAGCAATGGACTCTTCTACACGGTGCATAGCGAGACCGGGCCGGGGAATCCGAAAACTCCGGATTTCATTCCGATCGGGTACGGATTGAAAGACGTGACCTACCACAACGTGATCACGGAGTGGCACGCAACCAATCCGGCGGCCAATACTTTCGAAGGCACGCGCCGCGAACTTCTGCGCGAAGCCCACGTGGTCGCGAACCTTACACATCCGATGGGAGCGGTGGAATTCAACCCGTACGCAAAACGCGGCGATGCGGATTACGGCTTGCTCTACACCAGCGGCAGCGATCACGGTTTCAGCAACGGCGGCGGACCGAACGCGAGCAACCCGGCGCAGACGCAGCGGCTGGATTCGATCATGACGGCGATTCTGCGGATCGACCCGCGCAGTCCGTCGGTGACGCACGGGCAGAAGGGCCTGGGCGATTATACGATTCCGATGGCGAACAAATTTGCCGCGGACGGCGATCCGAAGACGCTGGGCGAGATCTACGCCTATGGGTTCCGCAACGGCCACAGAATTTCCTGGGACACGGACGGCACGATGTTCGTCTCCGACATTGGGATGAATAACATCGAAGAGATCAACATTGTCCGCAATGGCGAGAATTACGGCTGGATGCGGCGCGAGGGTTACTTCGAGAACGGCAGGCCGCGGGGCGGCACGCTGGACCAGTTGTATCCGCTTCCGGCGGAGATTTTGGACGGACGAGTGAAAGATGGCTTCACCTATCCGGTCTTGGTCTACGATCACGATGAGGGCCGCGCGGTGACCGACGGCTTTGCGTATCACGGGCGCATTCCCGCGCTGAACGGCAAGTTTGTTTTCGGCGACATTCAGAACGGACGTGTGTTTGCCTCCGACCTAGCCGCGATGAAGAAAGCCGACGACGGGATTCCACAGACGGTGGCGCCGATCGAAGAGATCCAGCTCTATGTGCGCGATGCCAGCGGCAAGCGCGTGGACGTGTCGTTTAAGCAACTGGTTGAGAAGACCATGGGGAAGGATCTGGTCCGCGCCGACCTGCACATTGGCCGCAGCCGCGATGGCGAGTTGTTCCTCGCATCACGGCAGGACGGCATGATACGCATGATGGTTCCCGATAGCGGCGGCGTGGGGCCGGCGAAGCGCTAGGTCGAAATTCTCGATTCGCTTAGATCCAGCTCGTGTTCGATACGGCGTAGCACTTCGTCATTGATGCGGCCTTCGTCGCGCAGAAGGATGGCGGTTTCGCGCTCGACGCGCAATGCTTCGAGCGAAAGCTCGAGATGGCGATCGCTCACGGCGGCCTCGTCCTGGTTGCTGTCATCGAGCCGCAGGTTTGCCAGGCGCTGGCGATAGTGCCCGGTGAGGTCTTCGTAGAGCGGTGCGAATTCTTGGCTGTCCTTCTCCTTGGCATCTTCCAGGTGAGAGACGGCGGCCTCGAGCACGATGCGGCGGGCTTCCAGTTCCTCACAGTTCGGACCCGCTCCTCCGGCGAGTCCCAGCGCGCGGATGAGAGGCGGCAGTGTGATGCCCTGCAATACGAGCGTAACGAAGATCGCGCAGAACGTAAGGAAGACAATCAGATTCCGTTGGGGGAATGGGTTGCCATCCGCCAGCATGGCCGGAAGAGCGATGGCGGCAGCGAGCGAGACGACTCCGCGCATGCCGGTCCATCCCAGGACGAAGGTTGCACGGGCGCGCGGCAGCCTCTCGTTCTGGTGGAGAAGCCGTGTCCGCACAAACCAAGCAAGGCCCGCTCCGGGGAAGACCCACACCAGACGCAGCAGAATCAGGAGAGCGCTGAAGATCGCGCCTTCCAGCACGAGCAGCGAGAGGCTGTATCCGCGGATGGAGGCGCGAATCGCCGGAAGCTGAAGTCCAATGAGGACGAAGACGAAGCCATTCAATACAAAATTCAAGGACTGCCAGACGGACCAGATCTGAATGCGAACCGTAGGGGTGAAGAAGCTGGCGCTACGGCGGGAGAGGAATAATCCGCAGGCGACGACCGCCAGTACGCCCGACGCATGCACTTCGTCGGCCGCGAGATAGACAGCGTATGGGACCAGAATGCTGAGCGTGATTTCAATCGGGCCATCATCGATGCGGCGCTCGATGTAATCGACGATCCACCCGACCAACAAGCCTAGCCCAATACCGCCCGCGATCAGCCAAGCGAATGTAAGGATACCGGTAGAGAAGGTCGGCACGCGATTCTGCACCACGATGGCGATGGCGAACTGCAGAGCGAGCAGGCCGGTGGCGTCATTGATGAGGCTCTCGCCCTCGAGAATATCCACGATGCGTGTGGGGAGGCCCACGCGGCGGGCGATGGACGTGGCGGCAATGGCGTCAGTCGGAGCCACCACGGCCCCGAGCACGAAGCCGAGACGCCAATCAAAACCTTCGAACACCATGGGCGCGATCCAGGCGACGGCGGCGACTGTGAATCCGACAAGCCCGAACGCCAGCAGAGAAATACTGACAAGGTTGTAGCGGAAGTCGCGCCAGGAGGTGGTCCAGGCGGCGGCGTAAAGTAAGGGCGGGAGCACGACCAGGAAAACCAGGTCGGGATTCAGCGTGACGTTCGGGATTTCGGGGATGAAGCTGATGAGCAATCCGCCTACGACCATGACGATCGGGTAAGGCGTGCCCAGCTTTCGGGCGAGGAGCCCGAAGACCACGATAAAAAGCAGGAGAAGAAGGAAGACGATCTGGATTTCCTCGATTCCGTTCATGCCGCGCAACCCATCCTTTGAAGATACCTAGGTGGGGATGGTTGGTGTAGACGGGGTGGCCGCTCACCGCGCCATAATAATCGAATGGGACGATTAGTCATTAGCGCGATGGTGGTGCTGGCGCTGTGCTCGGCCCCGGCGTCAGCGCAGTCCGCCAAATATAAGGGTCCGCGGACCAAAGATGGCAGGCCGGACCTGAACGGCATCTGGCAGGCGATCAACACCGCGAACTGGGATCTGCAAACGCACGCGGCGCAGGCGGGACATGTGGTTTCACTCGGCGCGCAGAACGCTGAGCCCGGCGGGATCGGCGTGGTCGAAGGCGGCGAGATTCCTTACTTGCCCTCAGCGCTGGCGCAGAAAAAAGCCAACTACGAGAAACGCTTTACGGACGATCCCGAAATCAAGTGCTACATGCCGGGAGTTCCTCGCGCCACGTACATGCCGTTTCCGTTTCAAATTCTGCAAAGCCAGAAGGTGATCCACATCTCTTACGAATTCGCGGCGAGCGCGCGAACCATTTTCATGGACAAGGCTCCGCCGGCGGAAATCGATTATTGGATGGGGCAGTCGGTGGGCCGTTGGGAGGGCGACACGCTAGTGGTGAGCGTGACCAACCTGCTCGAGCAAACCTGGTTTGACCGGGCCGGGGATTTTCACAGCGACGCGCTGCATGTGGTGGAGCGATACACGCCGGTGAGTCCAGATGTGATGCAGTATGAGGCGACCATCGAGGACCCAAAAGTTTTTTCGCGGCCATGGAAGATCAGCATGCCGCTTTATCGTCACGTGGAGAAACAAGCCAGGCTGATGGAGTTTCGCTGCGAGGAGTTCGTCGAAGAATTGTTGTATGGCCAGTATAGGAGGGCGCGATGAGGTCTTTATTGTTCGTTACGATGGCGGTCGCTGGGTTGACCTTCGCGCAGAAGGCCTGGACGCCGCCGCGTACGCCGGACGGGCAACCGGATCTGCAAGGAATCTGGAATAGCGCCAGCGGAACTCCGGTAGAACGGCCCGACGAACTAAAGGGGAAAGAATTTTTCACGCCGCAGGAGGCGCGCGACTGGGAGAAGAAGTTGGACGCGAGGAACAAGACCGATGACCGCCAGGCAAGAGCGGGCGTGGTCGGAACCTATAACGACGTGTTTCGCGAGATGGGAAGCAAGCCGGTGAAGACACTGCGAACGTCGATGGTGATCGACCCTCGCGATGGGAAGATTCCGCCGCTGACACCCGAGGCCGCAGCCAGGCGGCAGAAGCGGCTAGACACTATTCTTCATCCGGGCGGACCGGAGGATCTGGCGCTGGGGGACCGCTGCCTGATGTTTTCAACGGGCGCTCCGCCAATGCTGCCTTACAACTACAACAGTAATTACCAGATCGTACAGACCAAGGATCATGTGGCGATCTACGTGGAGATGGTGCATGACACGCGCATTATTCCACTGGACGGACGCCCGCATCTTCCGCCGAGCGTACGCTTATGGTACGGCGACTCGGTTGGGCATTGGGAGGGCGACACACTGGTAGTGGACACCACCAACTTCATCGAGCGGAGCAGCTTTTTCTTCCAGGTTCCAACCCTGGCGGTGACCGGGCCCTATACCGACGAAAACCTGCACGTGGTCGAGCGCTTCCGGCGGCTGGATGCGGAGACGATCCTTTACCAATTCGACGTCGACGATCCCACCGCGTACACCAGGCCGTGGAAAGGCGAGCTGACGATGGCGGCTGCGCCCGGACCGGTTTATGAGTATGCGTGCCACGAGGGGAACTACGGTTTGCCGGGTGTACTGAGAGCCGAACGGGCCCTTGAGAAAGCCGCGGCGGCCAAAGCTGCCAAATAACACGGTGGCGGCCAATCCTGTATTCTAATGTCGATATGAAACTCTGGCTTTCGCTATCCATCGCATTGCCCCTGCTTGCGCAGGAGACGATCTTGCTGCATCCCAATGCCAAGGCGGACCCGGCGGCCCCCGCCGAGAAAATTGAGGAACGCGGCAAGGGCGGCGTGATTGACCGCTCGATTTCCAACGTGACGCAGCCTACCATCACGGTTTATCTTCCCGCCAAGGACAAAGCCAATGGAACCGGCATGGTGATCTGTCCGGGCGGGGGGTATAACCACTTGGCGATCGATAAGGAAGGTCACGACATTGCGCACTGGCTGAATAGCATCGGAATCGCGGCCGTGGTGCTGAAGTACCGCTTGCCGGGAAGCATGCGAGGCGATTCGCAGACTGACATTCATCAAGTCGCCGATAGAATCCATGTTGCGCTGGAAGATGCGGAAGCGGCCATGCGCCTTATGCGACAGAACGCCTCCAAGTGGAACTTGAAGCCCAATGCCATCGGCCTGATGGGATTCTCGGCGGGCGGGCATCTCGCGGCCATGATGGGAATGGTTGCGCCGCCAGATAGCCGTCCAGATTTCCTTGTGCTGGGTTATCCGGCGATTCCCGCAGGACTTGCGGTGACGGCGTCCACGCCGCGAACATTCCTGGTGGCGGCCGATGATGACACGACTGTGAATCCCGCGGAGAATGCCGGGCGTTTCTTTGCCGCACTGCGTGCCGCCAAGGTTCCCGCCGAGCTACATATTTATTCATCCGGCGGCCACGGCTTCGGAATCCAGAAGAGCGGGAAAACATCGGCGGCTTGGCCCGACGCGCTCATCGCCTGGTTGAAGGAAGCGCAACTAGACTAGGGCCTGCTCCGCAGCCGGGGCGAGCGATTCTGCGGAAGTGGAGAGCGCTACATCTTCGCGGCGGACTGGTTTGACCTCTGTGCGCCATACGAGAGGAGCGACCCGGCCAGTTCCCATCCAGGCTCCGGCAGCCTCTCCCAACCCCCAGGCGAGCGCCAGTACGAAGGATGCGGCGAGGGCGGTGAGGCGGATGCCGGAGGCTGCGCCAGCGCGACGGTAGTGGATGAAGGCGCGCTTCCAATGCAGGAAGGCGATGGCCGGCGTGGCCAACGGATAGAGAATGCGGGCAACCAAGGGCCAGCGCCGGGTTCGTACCGCTCCGAAGCCGAGGCCAACGATCGCGAGCAATGAGAGTTCATAGGCCCAGCCAGGTGGATCGAAGTGCCGCATGCGCGCGCTGTCTTCGAGATAAAAGCGATTTCCTTGTTGTTGCAGGCGGCGGACGAGAAACGTGCCCATGAGAAGTTCGCCGGGCAGTTCGCAGCCCAACTCGCGCAATAGTTGAGTGCGGATGGTCGCGTTCCAGCCGCACAGGATTTTCGTGGGACCTCCTGGAACTGGCATCATCCATTCGCCGTAGCCGATCAGAAACGAACCTTCGGTCCAGCAACTACTGCGATTGCCAGGACGAAGCGCGGGACCTACAGCATCCCAACCTTCCGCGAGACGATCAAGAGTCGCTTGCGCCCAATCCGGGTCAGGCAGGCAATGATCCTCGGCGAGCACGATGTAGTCGCCCGACGCTTGGGCGATGCCGATGGCGCGCGCCTCGTGCAAATCGGCCGAGCCCACGGAGACGATAATTTGGGCGGGAGGGAGTGCGGCCTCCGGTTTGAAATGACCGGGGCAAAGGATCAGGATCTCAAGTTGATTCCGGCAGGTCTGCGCCTCCCAAGAGTCCAGGGCAGCCAGAACGGATTCGTAGCCCAGCATCGCGGGGAGCAGGACCGACAGCTTCGGCTTCATAGCAGACGCCGTCTCCATAGATATTGTTCAAGCGGGTAGAACGCGGCGCGAAAATACCGGTCGTAGATGCTATAAAAGCGGTCCGGGAGGGCGGACGCGTCGCGCGGGATGAGCGGGGACACATCCGCTAGTGCTTTCTGGTAGGGCGCGTTGAAGGGGCCTCCAATGGGGGCGCGCCAGGGTTTCATGCGGCCCGCGAAATGGACGATGGCGGCCTGCCGCCAGACTTCGGCACAGCCTCGATCATACGAGCGTCCGGCGCGGCTGCCCAGCAGATTCCAGCGCGGGTTAAGGGGTTTCCAATCATTCCATAGGACGGCGTTCAGCGCTTCCTGATGGAGGAAATCGATCCTCCCACGCGTGGTTTCGAAATAGCGATGCACGCGGCGAGTGACCTCGCGCTCGCGCCACCGGGAGAGGTGGATCATGAGTACTCCGCAATTGAAGTAAGGTGCGTTGACTGGGATACCCAACGTCTGCCAGCCTTTGACGCCGCGCGGAGCCGAACAAAGCGGGACGGCGCTATCGGGAGCGGCTGCCAGCACGTGCCCGTCAAGCGGCGTCTCCCATAGGTTCGCCAAGTCCTCCAATACCAGCATATCGGCGTCCAGGAACAAAACGCGCTCAAGGGTGGAAGGAAGGACTTCGGAGAGCAATAGAGGAAAAGAAGCCTCGCGCGGAAAATGGGAGTCGCTGGGCGCCATGGAAAGTTGGGCGCGGGAAGGAATGATCGAGTGGGTTTCCACTAGAGAGGAGATGGCGCTGAGGCTGGCTTGCGAAATACCGGTGTGGACCAAGTAAAGGATGGGCCGGAACTCCGGCCGAAGATGCTGCTTCAAAGATTCGAGCATCACGGCCAACGGCAACACGTAGGATTGGTCGATGGCGCAGGCAATGGGAATTTCGGTCAGAAGCCACCAGTGTCCCATGGTTGATCCTGAAGTATACTGGCGGCGAATGGTTCTCGTCTTGGTGCTTGCGTGGTTGATCCTGGCTGGGCCGCAGGTCCAGGCGCAGTGGATCAAGCCGCCGGCTCCGGGAGTGCCGCGTTTGGCAGACGGCAAGCCCAATCTGCGTGCGCCCGCGCCCCGCACAGCCGATGGCAAGCCGGACCTCTCCGGAATGTGGCAATCCAAAATAAAGTACAACTTCAATCTGGCGGCGGACCTGAAACCGGACGCAGTGCCCATGACGGCCTGGGGCAAGTCGGTATACGATGAGCGCCAGGCGAACAACAGCAAGGACGATCCGGAAGCATACTGCCTTCCCGCCGGAGTGCCGCGCGCTACTTCAGCCGGAGGTCTTCCCAGCAGGATTGTTCAAACGCCGAACATGATTGTCATCCTGCAGGAGAGCAAGACAACGTTCCGCGAAATTTTCCTGGATGGGCGGACGTTGCGGAAAGATCCGAACCCGACGTGGATGGGGTATTCGACCGGCACTTGGGACGGCGACGCGCTGGTGGTTCGAACCGCGGGTTTCAACGAACAAACCTGGCTGGATGATTTTGGGCATCCGCACTCGGATGCTTTGATCGTCACCGAACGCTACCGGCGCCCCGACTTTGGGCATCTGTTCATCGACATCACCATTGAGGATGAGAAGGCTTATTCGCGGCCGTGGACTGTCACGGAAGATTTACTGCTGGACCCGGAGGGCGACCTGATCGAATTCGTTTGCAACGAAAACGAACGCGACGTGAAACATCTGGTGGGAAAGTAATCGCCCTTAATTCGCGGCGTCCACGCGCAATGCTGTTTCGAGCTGAAACGTAAGCACAGTCTCGGCGGGGATCTTAATCGCTGAGCCTTTGGTAACAATCTGCGTGCCTGCGCCGGCACCGGCGCCAACTCCCGCGCCGATGGCCGCGCCTTTGCCGCCGCCGGCAATGGCTCCAATGATCGAGCCGACCGCAGCGCCTCCACCGGTGAAGATTCCAGTGGGCTTGTTCGCTCCTACTCCGTCGCGCCCCTTCTTCACCATGTCCTCAGTATCCAACCGGTATAGCCGGCCGGCGA
>CAZDGT010000375.1:0-1841 GCA_964504905.1 uncultured Bordetella sp.
TGCCAGCGGCTCTCGAAAAACACTCGGTGCTGCACGGCGGCAAGATCCGACCCAGTTCTGAGCGTCAACCGGAGGGCGTCAAGGTAACTTCGCGGGAAACCGCATGGCAAGCCGCGCGCCTGCTGGTCGCCAGGGCCGGGAAACCCTTGGACGGCATTTGCTCCACTTTCAACCGCTGGCTCTGTCGGCCCGCAGTCCGGCTTCTGAGCTACACGCCGGTGGCGCCCGACGCAGTCACTTGGGCGGGTCTCGCCATCGCCCTACTGGGGGCGTGGATGTTCGCGCAGGCCAGCTATGCGGCCTACGTAGCGGGTGCCCTGCTGTTCTTCCTATCGGGACTTTGCGATGAGATGCACGGGATGCTCGCGCGCATCAAGTTTCGCGAGCCGGCGTTCGGAACACGGTTCGAAGGCTTTGTCGACAACGCCACGTGCCTGCTGACTTTCGGCGGAATCACCGCCGGACTCTGCAAGCAGCATGGAGTGAGCGAACTGATCTACGGTATCGCTTTGATGCTGGGTTGCGTGCTTTCCTTTCTGGTTGGGAATTCGCAGAGGCAGCGTTCCACCTATCCGGCACGGCCCAATGAATACCTGGGCAAGATGTACGGACTTTGGGATTGCGATTCGTCGCGCTACGTTCACGTCTTCCTGAAGAAGGCGGTGGTGATGCATTACCTGCTATGGGTCACGGTGCTTGGCGGGCTCCCCGCCTTCTTGCGCCTCGCCGCTCTGGGCAGCAATCTCACTTGGATTCTCGGCGTTTATTCCAGTCGCAGATTTTCCCGCCGCCCGGCCTGGACCGGACAACTAAACGTCTTAGTTCCACCGGCCAAGTAACGCGCTAACGACAGAACGTCAGGCCAGTCTTGCAACAAAGACACTGGTTATATACAATACCGCCTGGGAGGCGTTCGGCCCGATGAAACTCCAAAGAGTACGCCCGTGAAGAACTCCAGGGCGCTTGTGCCTTTGTTGTTTGCGGGCCTTCTTCCCGGGCAATCACCACAACAGCTCGAGTTCTTCGAGAAGAAGATCCGGCCCATCCTATCTGACAATTGCGCGGTCTGCCATAACGCGAAGATGATGACCGCCGGGATGGATCTCTCCACCACCGACGGCATCCGGTACGCCGTGCAGTATGGCGCCGAGGCGGGCAAGATCATTTCCCTGGACAAGCCCGCGGAGAGCCTGCTGCTTCAGGTGATCGAGTACAGCGGACGGCTCAAGATGCCTCCCAGCGGGAAGCTGAAAGACGAGCAGCTGGATGACATGCGCGCGTGGGTCCTGGCGGGTGCGCCGGTTCCTCGTGCCGAGCAGACTGCGCAGATCCGTCCGGGCGCGGCTTCCACGGAGCCTGCGCTTCCGAGCGCACCATCCGCACGACGGCCAAAGCGGGAATTCACTGACGCGGAGAAGAACTACTGGGCCTTTAAGAAATTTTCGACGCCCGCTGTTCCAGAAGTGAAGGATGCAAAGTGGGCCAGGTCGCCGATCGACCGGTTCATCCTAGCGAAACTTGAACAGAAGAACCTCAAGCCGGGCGCTCCCGCCGATAAAGCCACGCTGCTTCGCCGCGTTACGTTCGATTTAATCGGGCTTCCTCCCACTCCGGCGGAAATTAAAGATTTCCTGGCTGATACCTCGCCCAACGCCTATGAGAAAGTAGTTGACCGCCTCCTGGCGTCGCCTCGTTATGGCGAGCAGTGGGGACGCCACTGGCTGGACGTGGCCCGCTATGCCGATTCCACCGGCAATGACGAGGATCATCGTTACCCTTACGCCTATCAATACCGCGACTACGTGATCGACACCTTCAATAAGGATGTCCCGTTCGACGTC
>CAZDGT010000376.1:0-5029 GCA_964504905.1 uncultured Bordetella sp.
AAGCTGAGCGACGCGCTGGAGGAACACGACGACGTGCAGAACGTCTATTCCAACTTCGACGTCGATGAGAAGGATCTGGAGGCAATGGCGTAGGAAGGCTCTCCGCCGGGCAAGTTCATGCGGGTGCTAGGCATCGACTGCGGAACGGAACGAACCGGCTGGGGCGTGATCGAAAGTGACGGACGCCGCCACGCAGTGATCGCGCACGGGGTCATTTCACTTTCGCCGCGCGATCCCTTATGTGAACGGCTGGCTGCCATTGGCGCCGCGCTGCGTTTGCTGCTGGCGCAACATACGCCGGAGGCTGCCGCGGTGGAAGAAGTGTTTTACTCCCAGAATGTGAAGACAGCCCTGAAGCTAGCCCATGTACGCGGAGTGGTCCTGGCAGCCATTGCGGAGGCCGGAGTGATCTTGGGCGAGTATTCGCCCTTGTCCGTGAAGTCCAGTGTGGTTGGGTATGGTCGGGCGGAGAAGAATCAGGTCCAGTTGATGGTGCGTACGCTCACCGGCCAGAACATCGAGTCGGAAGACGCAGCGGACGCGGTGGCCGTGGCCATCTGCCATGTGACGCGCGCGAAGACACCCGTTGCGATTCCGGTGAAGGTCGCGGGAGCGGTCCAATGAGGTTCTCGGCCGTTCTAGCGGCTACTTTGGCAGTGGCGGCATCGGCTCAGGAAGGCCCGCGCATTACGTTCAGTAAATCATTCCCCGGGTCGGTGCCCGCTTATTATTCGATGACGGTTGAGCGCACTGGTGCGGCCACTTACAACGAGTCAGAAGACCCCGATAACGCTGAGAAGCTCCAGGTTGAGGCAAATCTAGTCACCGAGATGTTCGACATTGCCGACCGCATGGAACATTTCGACAAACCTCTGGAATCCGGTCTGAAAGTCGCCAACATGGGTATGAAGACGTTGCGCTGGGAAGCGGGCGGGAAGCGTTCCGAGGCGAAGTTCAACTACTCCACGAGCGAAGATGCCAAGGTGCTCAGCGACCGCTTCGAGCGAATTGCGGAAAGCATGCGGACCCTGCTTGAACTGCGGCGGGCCATCAGGCATGACCGGCTGGGAGTGAATGCCGCAGTATTGAAGATTCAGAGCCTGTGGGATGCCAAGCGTCTGGTGGGAACGGCGCAAATGCTGCCGGTGCTCGACCAGGTGGCGAAGGACGAAGTGTATATCCACATGGCGCGGGAGAGGGCCGCACGTATCGCGGATGCGATCCGAAGCCTCCCATAGCCCTCTTGGCGCCCATCTAAAATAAAGTCAGATGAAACGTTTGGCCGGAGTAGTCCTTCTCTGCATTTCAGCACTGGCCCAGGCGCCGCTGGCGACGGAAGCTGAGAAGAAGGAACTGGCTGCGGCAATCCAGGAAGCCAATACCAGCGGGTATGATCTGATCCGCGCGCTGGAAACGCATCTCCGCAAATATCCAGGGACTCCCCTACGCCCGCAGATCACCGACTTATTGGCGAAGGCGGCGGTGGAAGCGCGCGATGATGTCCGCATCCTCATGTATGGCGAGCCAGTATTGGCGTCGACGCCCAACGACGTGACTTTGCTGGACCGGGTTTCGCGTGCATTGCTCACTGCCGGAGGCAAGGAAAACGCCGCGCGTGCCTTGGCGTACGCGAAACGATTCGAAGACTATGTGATTCGCGTGCCCGTTCCTACCGGTTACGACCCCGCCAAGAATCAAGATGATCACGATCAGGCGCTGGCGCGCGCCCAGCTCTATCAGGCTCAGGCAAGCCGCGTCCTTGGCGACTACGATGCTGCGCGGCGCCAGGCCGCGTTAGCCTACATATCCTACCCGGACGAGTCATCGGCACGCGCGTGGTCGGAGGCGCTGGAGCTGCAGGGGAAGCATCAGGAAGCGATCGAGCGGCTGGCCGATGCGTTTTCGATTCCCGATCCGCAAGTCTCCGACGACGATCGGCGCCGCGACCGCAAGCAATTGGGTGAGTTGTATCGCAAGCTCCACGAAGGTTCCGAGAAAGGGCTGGGGGATGAAATTCTGGCGGCCTATGACCGCACGTCCGAGATCATGGCCAAGCGGCGAGGAGAGTTGCGCAAGCTGGACCCGAATCTGGGTGTGACGGACCCCATGAAATATACGCTGACTGCCCTAGACGGGGCCAAGCTGGATCTGGGTAGCCTGCGGGGGAAGGTTGTGATCTTCGATTTCTGGGCTACATGGTGTGTTCCGTGCCGCGCCCAGCATCCGCTTTATGAACAACTGAAGACGCGCTTCCGCGAACGCGATGACGTGGTGTTTTTGGCCGTGAATACGGATGAAGATCACCAAATCGTGGGACCGTTCCTCGAAGCCCAAAATTGGAGCAACAACGTGTATTTCGACAACGGGCTGGTGCGGTTGCTGGTAGTCAGCACTATTCCCACCACCATCATCGCGGACAAACAGGGACGGCTGGTGAGCCGCATGAATGGCTTCAATGGCGATAAATTTGTCGACCAAATTGCAGCGCGGATTCAAGCCGCTCTCGACGCTCCCGCCGGGGCGAAACCATGAGCTTCGGAAGGGTTATTTGGATCGTACTGGATAGTGTTGGCATCGGCGAGATGCCTGACGCCGAGGCCTACGGGGACAAAGGCAGCGACACGCTGGGAAATATCGCCCGGCAGCGCGCTTTGAAGCTGCCCAACCTGAGCCGGCTGGGGCTGGCGAATATTCGGCCGCTTACGGGGCTGGTGCCTGCGGCCGAACCGGCTGGCTCTTTTGGCAAGTGCACCTTGGCTTCTCCCGGCAAGGACACCACCACCGGACATTGGGAGATGGCGGGGATTCATTTGAAGAAGCCATTCCCGCTGTTTCCGCACGGTTTTCCTCCTGAAGTGATTGAGCCATTTGAAGCGCGGATTGGCCGGCGGACGCTGGGCAATAGGGCGGCATCCGGAACGGAAATCATCAAGGAATTGGGTGAGGAGCACGTGCGCACCGGCTCGCCGATCGTCTATACCTCAGCGGACAGCGTATTCCAGATCGCGGCCCATGAGGAAGTGATCCCGCTCTTCGAGTTGTACAAAATGTGCGATACCGCGCGCGACATCTTGCGCGGGCCATACGAAGTAGGGCGGGTGATTGCTCGACCGTTTGAAGGCGAGCCCGGCGCGTTCAAACGCACGCCCAACCGTCACGATTACGCCGTCCCGCCGCCCAAGGGGATGTTGCTTGATCAACTGCAGGCACGCGGTGTCGAGATCTATAGCGTCGGCAAAATCTTCGATGTCTTCCTGGGGCGGGGAATCGGCGAGCAGGTTAAGACCAAAACCAATGCGGACGGCATGGACAAGACGCTGCGCGCAATGGATGACCTGGACCGTGGCCTGCTCTTCGTCAATCTTGTGGATTTTGACATGCTCTATGGGCATCGCAACGACGTGGAAGGGTACGCGCGCGCGCTGGAAGAGGTGGACGGATGGCTGCCTGCCCTCGACGCCAAGCTGGACGCGGAGGATCTGGTAATCCTGACCGCCGATCACGGCTGTGATCCCACCACACTATCCACCGACCATAGCCGCGAGTATGTGCCGCTGCTGGTCTATGGCCCTAAGGCGCGCGCCGGCGTGAATCTGGGCACTCGCGGCTCGCTATCGGATATCGGGCAGACGGTGGCCGAAAACTTCGGCACATCGATAGAAACCGGTACGAGCTTTCTGCGCGATATTGCTGAGAAGATTTAAGGCTGCAGGGGACCGGCGCACTTACCGGTACACACCAGCTCCGAGATGGCCTTGGACTCGCCAAGGCGGTTTGGGTCCGCTAGCGTCGGACGACTCACCGAAGTGGTCTCCGTAACCACGCCGTTCTTTTCCCGCCGCACGACCACCTCTTGCTGCTGCAGTTTCGGTGTGTCGCGTTCATTGCGAGCGATCCCGTATACCGAAGGCGCATACACGTTGCGTTCCGTGACGGTGGAACCGTCCGCAGCCTTGGCTGTCGTGGCCACCTGTTGGCGGATCAGGTTCAGTTTTCCGGTGTAGTCGGGTTCGTAGCTGGCGGTAGTAGCAGTCACCTTATCGCCGGCCGTAGTCTGTTCCTGGACTTCGCGCGTGGTCTCGACCATTTGACCACTTTGGGACGGGCGCTGAACTACCTCGGTCACCTTGACGGCATTCGTGCCGGTCGTGGTTACGATGTTGCGCTTCTCGGCGACCTGAAACGATCCACTGAGTCCGGCACGGGAAATAGTGACGTCGGAGGTTGTGGTGGTCCCCTGGGTTTGCGTTTCAATAGTGCGCCGCTCGCTCTCAAGCAGGCGCCCATTGACGTCGCTGCGATAAACGGTGGCATGAACCACCAAGCCGTTGGGGCGCTTTTGTTCTTCCGCAACGGTGCGTTCCGTGGAAGCAAGCTGGCCGTTGGGGTCGTATTTTCGGACTATCGTTTCGGTGGTACGCCCGTTGGGTCCTTCGCTCAGAACGCGCGTGTCACTCTTCTGCAGCGGTACCGTGCGGCCATTGATGGATTGGCTGAGCTCGGTACGGTCGCCGTCTTTTGCTACGTAGGCTCCCGCTTCGACCAGGCGGCCATTAAGGTCAGGCATGCGCAGGTTAGCGCTGGACTGAGTCGCTTGAGCAAATGCCAATCCGGCGCCGAAAAGGTAATAGAAACAGTACTTCACGATTCCAGCCTAGGCGGAATCCCGCGTGGTTGCAATAGGTAGAATCCCCTAGACGAATTTGGAGAACTAGCCCACATTGCGGGGTCACGTTACAATTACTGCAGGTGAAGAAGTTTTATATCGAAACCTTCGGCTGCCAGATGAATGCCCATGACTCGGAAAAAGTCATCGGCACGCTGGTAAATCAGGGGTATGAGCAGGTCGCGACGGCGGATGAAGCGGAGCTGGTGTTTTACAACACTTGCAGCATTCGCGATAAAGCTGAGCAGAAGGTGTTTCACCGCCTGGACCAGTTCAAGAGAGACGGCAAAGGCAAGACCTTCGCGGTCTTGGGATGCGTAGCCCAACAAGAGGGAGAGCAAATCTTTGAGAAGGCTCCACACG
>CAZDGT010000377.1:0-3506 GCA_964504905.1 uncultured Bordetella sp.
CGCGTTCACCGGCCCATCCACCTGCGCGGCTGAACCCGTGAAATCCACCACCGCTGTATCGCCCTTCAACGTGACCGCGACGCGCACCGGGAAGAACTCGCCGTCTCGTTCACCCTCCAGGACATCCTCAAAGCGATACGTACCCTTTGGCAATCCGCGTAGAGTAGCCCGCATCATGCGTTCGCTATAATCCTGCAACCCATGCATGTTGCGCTCGACGGAGGTCTCGCCGTACTTCGCTACGAGTTCCCGCAACCGTGCCTCGCCGCGCTTTATCGACATGAGCTGCGCCATCAGGTCGCCCTCGCGTTCCACGGGAGTGCGCACATTCGCAAGAATGAGATCCAACAATGCGCGATCGATTTTTCCAGCGCGCCGGATGAGCACCGGTGGAATCCGCAGCCCCTCCTGGTAAATTTCGCGAGCCAGCGGCATCGAACCAGGACTCATGCCGCCCACGTCGGCGTGATGCGCGCGATTCGCCAGATAGAACGACGGCTTGCTGCCGCGTGTGAACACCGGGGCCACGGCCGTGATGTCCGGCAAGTGCGTTCCCCCACGAAAAGGATCGTTAACCAGCGCCACATCGCCCGGCCCCAATTCGAACGCCTCGCGAACGGCCCGCACCGAAAGCGGCATCGCACCTAGGTGGACCGGCATGTGATCTCCCATAGCCACCGTCTCACCCTGTGCATCGTAGACAGCACACGAATAGTCGCGCCGCTCCTTGATGTTGGCCGAATAAGAAGTCTTGCGGAGGACGATGCCCATCTCCTCGGCAATGGAGGTCAACAAGTGGCGGAATAGTTCGAGCTCGATCGCCCTGGCGGCGGGAGCCTTCATTCCCGGCAGTCCGCGATCTTGATCGGAAAGCTTGCCACGGTTTCCCAGTTGCGGCCGCTGCCCCGTTCCAGCAGAAAGGCCTCTTTGGCAGCGTCGGCACGCACCCGCAAGCCGGACGAATTCGGAGGACGCGCGCCCTTCAAGCGCAACGGTTGATTGCTCAGCTCCTTCAACTCCCAGCTTTCGCCGCCCGTGCTGCTTCCGTAGAGCTCCTGCCGGACTGTCTTCCCTTTGCCGGTCTCGATCACCAATTCGCCATTCCTATTCGACTGGAAATGGAACTGCGCGATGGTGCCGAATTTCTCGTCGTCCACGATGAGCTTCTGACGCCAGGTCCGCCCGCCGTCGGTCGTTAGCATCAGGAACGGATTCCGCGCCAGCGGGTTGATCGATTCGCCGCTGATCCAGCCCGTCTGGGGGTCCCAGAACTCGATTTGCTCCAGTGCGGCGTTACGAATGCGGGCCGCAGGTTCCGTCCATGTGACTCCGCCATCGTCGCTCGCCAGCAGCAGAGTGAACAGCGTTGCATTGCGAGTGTGCAAATTGCCACTGACCACAATCCGGTTGCCGGCTGTTTCGGCCGCAGTCAGCTCCAGCAGCACCGTACAGGGTTGTTCATCGGTGCAATTCAGCCCGAACTGTTCAATATCTTCCGGTGGACAGCTATACGTGACCGGCGGAGGGGATTGCGCGGTAACTCCCACGACACAACTCAACAGCAGCGCGGCAACTTTCACTCGTAGACATTGTAGCTGAGTGGCGCGCTGCCAGACAGCGTAAAATGAGTCAAGTGCCCGCGCCGAACATCCCTACGCCGCTCGAACAATTGGGAAGCCGTCCCTTTTCGTTCTACCCTGCGATCCGGAATATTCAGCACAACGAGTGGCAATTCCGGCGCGCGCACCCCAATGAAATCCAGGTGATCAATACCAAGTCGCTGCAGGAATTCTGGATTCCCCGTGGATTCCTTAGCGGCGTGTCGAGCATCGAAGAGCCCGTGGTCATCGTCGGCTTGCTGAAGGAATTGGAATACCGTGAGGGACTCGTGGTGCCACACGTTCGCCGCGTGATTGAGATGCCGCTCGCCGCCAACGACGTGCCCCGCCCTCGGATGGCCGCGCCGGAATCCGGCCAACCCGCGCAGGTGGTGGGTATTCGGGTGGAGAGCGGTGAGGAATCGCAGAAGAGCCGGAAGCTTTTGGGAGCCGTCGCAGCGGGCATTCTGACTTGCATCGTGGGCATGGTGATCTTCCGCGATGCCGCTGGCGGTTCGCGAGCGCGCTTCTTTGGGGCGGCCAGCCGCTTGTCATTGCCCTTCAAAGGGACCGACGACTACGAATCCGTGGTCGGGCGCCTCGGCTATCCGGAGACTAGCCGCACTCGCACATTGCAAGACGGCCGGGCATTCTATCTGTTGCGCTATCCGGACCGGGGCTTCACTGTGGTGCTGATCGGTACTGACCGTGCTGATGCGTCGTACGTAGGCGCGCTCGGCCGTGGCGGCCGCGTGGTTCATTCCATAACGCTGCCGGACGGACGCGATTCGGCGGCCCTGCTGACACGCGGGCGCTAGGCCACTTCCACCGCCACCATCGCGGCGGCGGCACCCTTTTTAACGTCGACTCTCATCAACACCAGTAACCCCGCTATGAAGAAAATGATCAGCGAAAGAATCGCTTGCCGGTAACTGTGGGTTATCTGCAGCGCAAGACCGAATACCAGGGGGCTCAACCAACTGGTCCCTTTGTCGCTGATTTCATAGATGCTGAAATATTCGGCTTCCTTGCCCTTCGGAATCAGTTGCGCGAATAGCGAGCGGCTCAAAGCCTGGCTGCCGCCCATTACGATCGCGACCATCGCGGCGGCAATGAAGAAGTCTGTCTGACTGCGGACCCATGCGAAGAGATAGATGAGCGTCGCCGTCCATAACACCAGGCTGAGCAGGATAGCCCGTTTAGCATCGGTGAGTGCCGCTAACCACTGAAATCCGATCGCACCGAAGAATCCGACGAACTGGACCAATAAAATCGCCATTGTCAACGACGACACAGGGATCTTCAATTCGTCGTTGCCGAACTGCGAAGCCAGCGCCAGCACTGCCTGGATCGCATCGTTGTACAGCAGGTAGGCGATCAGAAACGTCATGGTTTCCGGATAGCGCCGGATGTCGGAAGCGGTATGGCGCAACTGTCCAAGGACGGCTCTCACCGGGCTTTGTCCCCCATGAATTGCATGCGCCGGTTTGCGATTCCGCAGCGTTAGGAGCGTCGGAATTGTGAATACGGCCCACCAGGCTCCGGCTGAACCCAAGCTGATCCGCACGGCCATAGTTTCTGAGATACCAATGCGCTCGGCGTTCAGGTATAGCAACAGATTCAGCGCCAGCAAGAGTCCACCGCCGATGTAGCCGATGCCCCACCCTCTCGACGACACCGCGTCGCGCTGCTCCGGCGGAGCAATTTGCGGGAGAAACGAGTTGTAGATCACCACAGACGCGCCAAAACTCACGTTGGCTAGGATGAACAGTGCGCCGCCCCACAGGTACGCCGTGCCTTGCAGCCAGAACATGGCCGTCGCTGCCGCAGCCCCGAAATACGCCGTCGCGGCGAGATATTGCTTCTTACGATGCCCGTAATCGGCGACCGCTCCCACAATCGGCAAGA
>CAZDGT010000378.1:0-11915 GCA_964504905.1 uncultured Bordetella sp.
AGCGTAGGTTTTGGGATCATCAACGGTGATCTCAACATCCATGTGCCCGAAATCACGCCGCCGGAAGCGTTCGGTCAAGTGCATACTCTCGCTATGCGGATGCCCCATCGCATCCATCACGCCTTTGTCATTGAAACCCACGGTATCGATCACCAGCCAGTCACCTTCCCACTTGCCCACGGAATAACCAAGCCAACTGGGTTGAGGATCGCTGGGTAGCTTCCGTCCGTCGGTGTAAACCTGGCGAAAGAAACTGGTGTCGGCCTCGTAAAGCATTAAGAGGAGACCTGGGGTCGGAACAAGTTTGAAGGGGCCTGGCACCAGATCCATGAGCGGCAGACTTGGCGGCGGACAAAGCGAGGGCGGTTTCTGGCCGCTCTGCATGCGCTGGCGGAATGACGCTGCGGCAGCCGGCTGGAAAGGCTCCTGTCCTAGCGGGAAGTCGAAAAAGAAATTGATGAAATACTTGGAGGGGTCGTCTTCTCCCAAACCGTTTTCTCCGCCCGGCAGCAAGAAGCGCTCTACTTCTTTGCGCGGTGAGCTCTCCACTTCCCAGATGCCGGAAAGGTCGGGTTTACCGTCGCGGCGAGGCGCCGGTGCGGTCAAAATCGGTTTACCGTCTTTGGCTCGTGGCGCTCCAGGAGTTCGATAGTCCAGCCATTGGGCGGAAGCGCCCAGCGATGTCCCCAAAAATGTAGTGACGATCCAGATGTTGCGAAGTTGCATAGCTATCCCTCCGCATGTGGTGTTTGCGGCCTTGAGACCTATCTTACTTCAATTTTTGCGAAGCGAAGTGGCGAAAGCGTGCGTTTTACCGGGCGGCCAGCAACGCCCGCAGATGACGTGCGCGCTCGGGCGAGCGCAATTGGCGAAGGGCTTTGGCTTCGATCTGACGGATGCGCTCGCGCGTCACGTCGAATTCCTGGCCGATTTCCTCAAGCGTATGCTCGCGCTCGCAGCCGATGCCGAAGCGCAAGCGGATGACCTTCTCCTCCTTGGGAGATAGGGTTTTGAGTATGTTGGCGGTCTCGTCACGGACGTTGGTATCGATCACCGCGTCAACGGGCGAACCCACCCAGCGGTCTTCGATCAAATCACCCAGCGCCGATTCACCATCGCGGCCCACGGGGGTTTCGAGCGACACCGGATCGCGCGAGATGGTCTTGAGCTTCTGAACCTTCTCCACAGGGATGTCCATGCGACGGCTGATTTCGTCGTTGGTCGGCGCCCGGCCCAGTTCCTTTTCCAGCTCGCGAGTAGCGCGCAGGAACTTGTTCATCGATTCGTTCATGTGAACCGGAATACGAATCGTGCGCGACTGATCGGCGATTGCGCGCGTGATGGCCTGGCGAATCCACCAGGTAGCGTAAGTCGAAAATTTGTAGCCGCGCCGGTATTCGAATTTGTCGGCAGCGCGCATCAGGCCGATGTTGCCTTCCTGGATCAGATCCAGCAGGTGTAAGCCTCGGTTGACGTACTTCTTGGCGACTGAAACCACCAAGCGCAGGTTGGCCTCGACCAAATCTTTCTTGGCGCGTTCGGCTTCCACTTCGCCGTGGCGGATCACCGCCATGGTGTGGCGCAGGTCGCTAAGACCGGCTCCGGCAGTCTGCTCGCGCTTGCGGATCTCGCGCTTGAGTTCCTTAGCCTTGGCTTGCGCGGTCTGGCTTGTGCGGCCCTCGATCTTGCGCAGATCCTGGTCCAGGTGCGAGAGCTCGTCCACCACGCGCTCGATTTCCTTGGCGAACATCTTCCACTGCGAGCTATAGAACGGCACCGCCCGGATCGCCTGCGAAACCTCCACGCGGCAACGAGCAACTTTGCCCGACGCCCGGCGGCGCAGCTTCTTGTTGCTCAGCGGGACTGCATCCAGCTTGGTGGAAAGCTGCCCCAGCTTCTTGTGCAGAGCAACGATGTCGGCGAGTTGCTGTTTTACTTCATTGCGCCGCTTGGCGTAGGCTGCGCTCTCGACTTCCAGGTCGCCCAGGTCGACGAATGCGTCCAAATCTTCGACTTCTTTACGGATCTGCTCGCAGATCTCAACCGCATGTAGCTGGACCACGGCCGAACGGCTGATGGCCTTCTGCATCCGCAACTTACCGCGTTCCATGCGGCGGGCCAGATTCACTTCACCCTCACGAGTGAGCAATGGGACCGCACCCATTTCGCGCAGATACACGCGTACCGGATCGTCGGTATAAATCGACTCTTCTACCGGATGAGCTGCCGCAAACTCTTCGGTATCATGGACTTCCTCCGGATGGAAAAAGCCCCCTTCTTCGTCGAAAGGTAACCCTAGCGGTTCCTGGCTAGGCCCCTCAAATTGATCCTCAAACTGATCCAACGCATCCACCTCCCCCAACTTTGGACGCCATACAGGTTGGGGCTATCGTCGCCGACACTCGTAAGCCTTTATCTTTCATACAGATGAGTCCGCACACTCCATCTGTAGGCCAGACGCTTGGCGCATCCCAGTATATCAGCGTTCTGGCTTTCTGTTAAGTCCCTATTACAAAAGATGTTTTCCGCCGCACTTGGTTTCACTATTGTAGGCTACCCCCAGAGCGGGCGGCGATTTTGAGTTTATGGACCTCCTTCAACCGGATGCCCATCCCTCGGCTGAGCTCCTCATTGGTCGGGGGGCGTCCCATCTCGTTCTCAATCCTGCTCGCGGCCTGCCAGAACCTTTTCGCTGCCTCGCTCATTGGAACGGGTATGTGCTCCATGCGCGACTGGTTTGCTAGAGCCCGCGTGATGGCTTGCCGAATCCATCGACCCGCGTGCATCGAAAACGTATGGCCATTGCGATAATCAAACCGGTCGGCCGCGCGCATCAGGCCGATGTTCCCCTCGTGGATTAGATCCAAAAGATGTAACCCGCGGTTCACGTACTTCCTCGCGATGGAGACTACCAACCGAAGATTGGCCTCAACCAGTTCTTTTTTGGCAACCTCTACTTCCCTATCGCTCTGGCGAATAACAGCCACGGCCTCTTTCAGATCAGACACCAAGGCGTCAGCCTGTTTCCGCTTGCGGATTTCGCTCCCGATCACTTTGGCGAACCGTTTCCAATGGGAACTGTAGAACGGTATCGCGCGGATGGCTCGGGCTAGGTGGCTCGACTTCTGTAACTTATTGTGCGCAAAGATAATACCTGCAATTCGCCGCTTGGCGTCGGCGCGCCTCTTGGCGTAGTCTCGACTCTCGACTTCAATGTCTGCCAAGTCGACGAACGCGCCTAAATCTTCGATTCCCTCATGGATCTGCTTGCAGATCCCCACCACGTGAAGCTGGACTGGAGCCGATTGGCTGATGGCCTTCTGCATACGCAATTTACCTCGCTCCATGCGGCGGGCTAGGTTCACTTCGGCTTCGCGGGTCAACCGCGGAACCGCACCCATTTCACGTAAATACACCCGCACTGGATCGTCAATATAGATCCGCCTCACGGTTGGCTACCCCCGGCGCTGAAGCAGGTCTTTCAACTCGGTAACGAATGCCTCCACATCCTGAAAATCCCGGTAAACCGACGCAAACCGCACGTAAGCAATCTTATCGAGGGTCCGCAAGCGGTCCATGAGCAGCTCGCCGATAGCAGTCGTCGAGATTTCCCGATCCTGGCTATCTGCTAGCACTGAATCAACTTCGTCTACTACTTCGGCCAGTTTCGCCATCGCCACCGGCCGCTTCTCACAGGCCTTGATCAGACCCTCCAAAACCTTCTGGCGATCGAACTTTTCACGCCTTCCATCCCTTTTGACGACCATATAGGGCACTTCGTCACTGCGCTCATAGGTAGTAAAGCGGCGCTCGCATTTCAAGCAGGCCCGGCGGCGGCGGATGACGTCGCCTTCCTTGCTCTCTCGCGAATCGATAACGCGGTCCTGACGGTGGCCGCAAAAAGGGCAGGTCATGGGTATAGGGTCGGAGTCCCAGATTACGCCAGGAAGGGGACCAAAGGGAAGTAGAATATATAATCGAACTTCTTAGGCGCCGCCTGCGTTTTACCTAACAGGAATGCGATGGAGGCGATGGCAGCAGTTCGGCAGATGATGGTGGGGATCAATTCAGCCCCGTCAAGCATCCAGGATACCCGGAAAATCTCCTTGGACGCCGACATCCAGATCATCGAGCGGTGCCTGGCGGGCGAGGAAGCCGCGTGGGAGGAACTGGTCAGGGTTCACACGCGCCGCGTGTATGCCATTTGTTACCGCTTCACCGGTTCGGATCACAAAGCGCAGGACCTGACGCAAGAAGTGTTCCTACGGGTCTTCCGGTCGCTTAAGAATTTCCGGGCGGGCGAAGGTTCCTTCGTCGTTTGGCTGGGGCGGCTCTCTCGAAATGTGCTGATCGACGACTATCGCAAGACTAAGCTGGAACGAGCCACGGATTGGATCGAGGAACGGCTGCCGCTGATTGAAAACAGCACTGCCGCCTCGGCACGCACTGACGGCATGCTGGCTGGCCGCGAAGCCAGCGAGATGTTGCAGGCGGCTTTGCAAAAGCTATCCCCTGAGTTGCGCGAAACCGTGATCCTGCGGGATCTCGAAGAGCTGGAGTATCGTGAGATCGCGCAAGTCCTACAGATCCCGGAGGGAACCGTTAAATCGAGATTGAACCGCGGGCGGGCCGATCTGGCACGCATCCTACGGAGACAAACCAGCGGCGGCAGACAGGCGGCAGTATGAACAGGATCACTTGCACTGAATTCGAAATCCTGCTGGCCGATTACCTGGATGGGACTCTGGCAACGGAACAGAAGTCCAGCGTTGAGGAACATCGTAATGGCTGCGCAGCGTGCGCGGAACTGGCACTGGATGCAGCAGGCGCGGTGGCGTTCATCGAGCGGGCAGCCACGGTGGATCCGCCCCCAGCCCTGGTGAACCGCATCCTGTTTGAAGTTACCAGCGGCGCTAGCCGCGCGGTGATTAAGCCCTCATGGATTGAGCGGCTTCTCGGCCGGAGGCTTGGGTTCGTTCTGCAGCCACGGTTCGCGATGGGAATGGCGATGGCGGTGCTTTCCCTGGCCATGGTGGGGCGTTTCTGGACCGCTACCGAGAACACGGTGCTCCGGTCTTGGGACCGGGCGGTGAAGGGCTACGAGAGTCTCCAGCTGGTTTACGAAGTGCAAACCCAGTTGGAAGAGTGGTCGAAGGAGCGTGCGCCGAGTCCCGCGCAGGATTCCCCCGCGCAGGATTCAAAGGGAGCGGAGAAAAAATGAGTCCGGAAACAAATATTACGGGTTATTGCCGCACCTGCGGAAAGGCACTGGAAGAAGGCAACGCCGTCTCCGCAGAGGGCAGCCTGTATTGCGTGGAACATGCGCCCCAGACACAGGTCGCGGCTTCGGCTCCGCCCCCTATTCCCTACACGGCGTCTCCTTATGGCACTGGGCAACCTCCGCCCCTGCCGGCAGGCGATTCGCATGTTTCGCCGCCTCTGGCATTCGTTCTGGGGTTCATCCCGGGCGTGGGAGCGGTATATAACGGGCAGTACGCCAAAGGGCTGATGCACGTGGTGATCTTCGGATCGATTATCAGCATTCTAAGCAGTGGCGCCGCGCGCGGCTTTGAGCCGTTGTTCGGGTTCATGATTCCCACGTTCTTCTTCTATATGGCATTTGAGGCCTACCACACCGCAAAAAAGCGCCGCGAGGGCGAAGCGATAGATGAATTTTCGGGTTTGGTTCGGGCACGTGGGGGGCAACCACGATTCCCGATGGCGCCCGTGCTGCTGATCGCTTTCGGAGTGCTGTTCCTGCTGGATAACCTTGACGTCTTGAAGATCGGGAGATTGCTCCGCTACTGGCCTGCGCTGTTGATCGTGCTGGGGGTGTACATGCTCTACGAGCGAATCACGGAGACCAAACATGAATAACAATGTTTCGCTAGTGCGAGCGATTCGCGGCCCGGTTCTGCTGGTGACGTTAGGAACGCTCTTCCTGATCGACCATTCCGGAGGCATCAACTTTGGGCGGACGTGGCCCGTGCTGCTGATCGTTCTGGGCGTCCTGCGCCTGGCCGAATATCTGGGGACGAAAAATGCCTGAGAGCTTGCCTGGAAGGACCATGCGCAGAACTTCGTTCGTCGCGCCGTTGTTGCTGATCGGCCTGGGCGTGCTGTTTCTGGCGCGAAATCTTTATCCGGAGCTGCAGCTCATAGACTATATCGCGAAGTATTGGCCGTGGATTCTGATTGGCTGGGGCACGCTGAGGATTGTCGAGATTGTGGCGTGGGCCGCAGCGTCGAAGCCACTGCCAGCGGGCGGTCTTTCCGGCGGAGAGTGGGTGCTGATCGTATTTCTCTGTATCTTCGGCATGACCGCACATACCGTACGGGGAATGTCCTCCTGGTGGAGCGACCACATACAGCTTGGCGGTCTCGATGTGTTGGGAGGGGAACGTTACGAGTATCCCGTGAGCGCGGAGAAAGCCTGCTCGCGCTCTCCCCGTGTGGTGATCGAGGATTTCCGCGGCGACGCGAAAATTATTGGGATCGATGCCGCGGCCGGCGGAGATATGGTCAAAGTCACGGGACACAAGACCATCCGCAGCATGGACCAGAAGCAGGCAGACAAAGGTAACGAGGATTCGCCACTGGAGATTACGGGAGACGCAAATAATGTCGTCATCCGCCCGCATCAGGACCAGGCGCGGGGGCCCAATCGAGTTTCGGCGACGCTCGAGATCAATGTTCCGAAAGGCTCCAGCGTGGAAGTACATGGCCGCACAGGCGACCTGGATATCAATGGCATCAGTGGCTCGGTGGCGATCACGTCAGACAACGCGGGCGTCCGCCTGAACAATATCGGCGGCGATGCTCGCGTGGATCTGCGCCGCAGCGACGTGGTCCACATGACTGGCGTCAAGGGCGCGGTGGAAATCAAGGGACGCGGCTCCAATATTGAGCTGGAAGACATTGCTGGCGCGGTCAGCGTGGACGGGGCTTACAACGGCACGATTGCGCTGCGCAAACTCGCCAAACCGGTGCGTTTCATGGGTCCTCAGACGGAACTGCAAATCGAGAGCGTCCCCGGCGAAGTCAGTATGTCGCTGGGCGATTTCAAAGCGTCCAAGGTAAACGGACCCATACGTTTGACTTCGCGATCGCGCGATGTCGAAGTCAGCGATTTCAGCGGCGCGCTGGAAGTCAGCATGGACCGGGGTGATTTGACACTTCGCCCAGCATTGCCTTTAGCCCGCATCCAGGCGCATTCCCGCTCGGGCGATATCATCCTATCGCTGCCCGGAGCGGCACAATTCTCTTTGGATGCCTCCACGCGCAACGGGGACATTTCCAATCCTTTTGGCGGGGACCTCAGGCACGAAGTCAATGGACGCCGGGAAACATTGAAGGGCGCCGCGGGCAGCGGTCCTACGATTGAACTCCAAACCGAGCGCGGGGACATTACGGTGCAAAAGGCCGTCACCACGGGCGCAAATGCGCCCCTTCAGAAACTAGACCAATAAGATTCGGACGTCCGCAACGTTGGTGCCGCTGGGGCCGGTCTTCACCAATCCGCCTGCTTTTTCAAAGAAGCGGTAGGAGTCGTTGTCCGCTAAAAACTGCGCTGGGTTGAGACGCAAAACCGCCGCACGACGTAGCGTGGACGCGTCGGCGATGGCTCCGGCAGCGTCCGTGGGGCCATCGATTCCGTCGGTACCACCACTAAAGATGGTGACCTTAGGCGTTGATTGCAGCGCAATCGCTGCAGCCAGCACAAATTCCTGATTGCGCCCGCCAAGTCCACTGCCGCGAAGGGTGACAGTGGTTTCACCACCGGACAGAAAGCATACTCCCGTTCCACCGCTGGCAATCATTTCGCGGGCGATGGCTGCGTGCATACGGGCGATATCGCGCGTTTCACCGTCGATGGTGGTGGAAAGAACGATGGGCCGGTAGCCGAGTTCCTTGGCTTTCTTTGCAGCCGCGACGATCGACTGCCGGTTGCTGCCCACAATTACGTTCTGCGCATCTAAGGGAGTCTTCGGCGTCTCCGTGAATTTGGGAATCGGAATACCGAAACGCTTCATCACAGCGGCAGCGTCGGCGACGGTGGTCGAATCAAGGACGGTGGGACCTGAACCGATGACGCTCAGGTCATCCCCGATGACATCCGAGAGGATCAGGGCGACAACCGTGGCGGGAGCGGCCAGAGCGGCAAGATGCCCGCCCTTGATGGCCGACAGGTGCTTGCGCACCGTATTCATTTCATGGATAGTCGCGCCCGAAGCCAATAGACGCCTTGTGATTTCCTTCTTTTTCTCGAGCGTCAGGCCCGCCACGGGAAGCGGCATGAGCGCCGACGCGCCGCCGGAAATCGCGCATAACAACAAATCGCGCGGACCACTCTCGCGGGCGATTTTCGCGATCTGGCGCGCGCCCTCAACGCCGCGCTCGTCAGGAACCGGATGTCCCGATTCGTGCAGATGCACACGCTTTAGAGCGGCTTTCGATCCGTCGGGAACGTTGATCCAGCCGCCGGTCACGCGCTTGCCCAATAACCGTTCGAGCGCCTGCGCCATCTTCGCGCTGGCCTTCCCCGAACCGATGATTTGGATGCGGTCGAAATCGGCGAGACGATAGCGGCGGCGGTCAACTCGCAGCACCTTGCCATCAGACGCAACGTGCGCCAGCACGGCACGGGCGGGATCTGCCGCTTCCAGCGCCGCATGGAAAATGTCCAGAGCGTGCTTACGGCTCATGGGCGAAACAGCGGAAGCGCTAGAATTCTCGCCACAATGGCTGCAGGGTCAAGGTCGAACGTCTCAATACGATAGTCGGCGCGCGCGTAGGAATCCCGGCGAATCTCGTATAGCGCATGAAAGCGCTCCGGGTCGCGCGCCAGTGGGCGGTGCGTCTCGGCGGCAATACGCAGCTGGATGACCTCCAGCGGCGCGTCCAGCCAGATGGTGACGCCGTGGTTCGATGCTAATGCGAAATTTTCTTCGATCGTAAATGCTCCCCCGCCCAACGCGATCACCTGCGGCCGCCCCGTGCGTACGTTCAAAACGCGCTTCTTCAGGGCTTCCGTCTCTAGCGCACGGAACGCCGCCTCACCCCTATTATCAAAAAGATCCGCAATAGGCTCACCCGCGACCTTTTCGATTTCCCGATCGAGGTCATAGAAACTCCAGCCCAGCTCATCGGCCAACGCGCTGGCCACGGTCGACTTGCCGCACCCCATGAACCCGACTAAGTAGATCCCAGGGTTCTGCTTCAGCTTAAGAATCATGTGACTGCGAAAGTGATAATAGTAACATGCAGGGATGGCTTCCGTTGTTTCCTCTTCAAGTAGTGCTGCTGCCGGATGCGGAGCTGCCGCTGCACATATTTGAAGACCGCTACAAGGAGATGATCGCGGAGGTACTTCGCGACAAGATCGAGTTTGGCGTGGTGCTGGCTAACGACCGCGGCATCGTCAATACCGGTTGCACGGCTGTGATTGAGAGAGTGCTGCGCGAGTATCCGGATGGCAGGCTGGACATCCTGACGGTTGGCCGGCGCCGCTTCGAGATCGAGCGGATTAACGACGAACGCGCATTTTTACGCGGCGAAGTAGATTACTTCGATGACGAAGATGCTACTTCTCCTCAGGACGAATTCCGCGCCCGCGCCATTGCGGGATACAACGAACTGCGGGCGCTGACCGCGGACCCGCCGCTGCCCCAGGCAGAGAGCCAAGATCCGCAGTTGAGCTTCCGGCTGGCGCGGCCGATTCAAGATCTGGACTTCCGCCAGGCCTTACTTTCGGCGCGCAGCGAGGCGGACAGGCTGCGCCAATTGGCCGAATTCCTGCCAACGTTTCTGCTCCGCCAGCGCCGGGTGGAGCGTGTGAAGCAAGTGGCTCCGCGCAACGGCCATGGCGGCAAGCTTCCGGGGATCCAGTGAGCGCCAGCCTTACACTCCTAATTGACGCCGACGACACGCTCTGGGAGAACAACATTTATTTCGAGCGCGCGTTCGACAACTTTTGCGACTTCCTGGACCATTCCGCACTGACTCCCCCACAGGTTCGAGACGTGCTGAACGAGATCGAGCTGGTGAACGCCAAGATCCATGGCTACGGCTCGAAAAATTTCGGCCGCAACCTGCAGCAGGCCTACCATCATCTGGCCGAGCGAGAGATCCGCGAGGATGACTTGCGCCATGTATTTTCCCTGGCGGAGCGCATCCTGGAGCAGCCAATCGAAGTGATTGCGGGCGTGGAGGAAACGCTCGACTACCTGAGCGAACGGCACGATCTCACTCTGTTTACCAAAGGCAATCCCGACGAGCAGCTCATGAAGGTGGATCGCTCCGGATTGGGCCAGTACTTCGCGCACAAGGCCGTGGTCAAAGAAAAGGACGCAGCGGCATACTCAAGGCTCGTCGCCGAGCGTGGCCTGCCGCACGATGTCACCTGGATGATCGGCAATTCGCCGAAGTCGGACATTAATCCCGCACTCGATGCGGGATTAAACGCCGTGCTGGTGCCACATGCGCATACCTGGGTACTGGAGCATCAAGATTTACGCGAACCGGTGAACGGGCGATTTCTAAAAGTGGAGCGGTTCGCGGATTTGCGCTTGCACTTCTAAAGTGTGAGCTACTTCAGCGCGGCCCGCGTGGCGATATCCAGCACCCAGCCCGGGAAAATGCCGAGGACCAGCGTACCGAGTGCCGAAGCGTATACGGCAATCTTCAAGCCGATCCCGGGAGCGTCGAGGTTCTCGACGGTATCACCAGGATCCTTGAAGTACATGATGACGAGGATGCGCAGATAGTAATACGCAGCGACCGCGCTATTCAGCAGCCCTAGCGCCGTCAACCAGAACAGGTTAGCGTCCAGCGCGGCCTTGAATATATAAAACTTGCCGAAGAACCCGGCGGTGAGTGGCACGCCGATCAAACTCAGCAGGAATATGGTCAGCATCGCGGCCATGGCGGGCTGGCGTTGGGAGAGCCCCGCGAAGTCGTCAATAGCAACGTAACGCTCGCCCTTGCGCGAGAAGTAAGTCACTACGGCGAAGGCTCCGATATTGGTGAATGCGTATGCCGCCAAGTAAAACATAGCCGCTGCCGAACCGACGTCCGAGTGCGCGGTCACGGCCACTAACACATATCCTGCGTGGGCGATGGAACTGTAAGCCAGCATGCGCTTAATATTCGATTGCTGGATCGCCGCGAAGTTCCCGACGATCATGGTGGCCAGCGCGCAGGCCCACACGATAGGCTCCCAACTGCTGGCGATGGGTCCGAAGGCGGTCATGAAGACGCGCAGCAGAATCGCAAATGCCGCGGCTTTGGGACCAACGGAAAGGTATCCGGAAACCGGTGCGGGAGCGCCTTGGTAGACGTCGGGGGCCCAGACCTGGAACGGGGCGGCGGAAACCTTGAAGGCCAATCCGACGAAAATCAGGGCAGCGGCGGCGCCGATCAGCCCGAGCGGCTGAGTGGCGGTGGATAGGGCGCTGTGGATGTGGTCCAGATTGGTGGAGCCGGTGATCCCGTAGATCCACGCGACGCCGTAGAGCAGGAACGCGGTAGCGAAAGATCCTAGCAGGAAATATTTGAGGGCCGATTCGTTGTTTCGGGGATCGTCACGCAGATAGCCTGCCAACACGTAAGACGCGATGGAAGAAATTTCCAGTCCGATAAAGATCATGATCAGCTCGTTGGCGGTCACCATGACGCACTGGCCTACGATGCTGAAGATGATCAAGGCATAGTATTCCCCGCCGCTGGACTTCTCGCGGCTCAAATATTCGGTGGAACTCAGAACCGCCAGCATGCCGATGCCGATAACCAGAGCGCGGAAGAACGACGCGAATCCATCGATGATCAGCATGTTGCTGAAGGCCGCGCCCGGCTCGGCTGAGGCCGATAGAGACGCCACCAGCGCGGCCAGGAGTGCCGCTATCGAAAACGGTCCG
>CAZDGT010000379.1:0-13205 GCA_964504905.1 uncultured Bordetella sp.
CCTCTACTACATCAAAAATCTGGCGCCTTCGCTGGACGCCTACATTTTGTTCCACACCGCCAAGATCGTATTGCTAGGCCGCGGCGGGCAGTGATTCCGCGATTCCCGGCGCAATCCGCTATGATTGCTGGCAGATGCCCCTTGCGTTGCTCTTCGCGTTGTTGCTTTGTCCCCTCGCCTCATTCGGCCAGCAAGCTCCTCGGCCCGCGCCGAAGAACCTGAAGGTTCTGGCTCCGGACGCCGACATCCCCTTCGTCATGCGGAACTTCACCCAGGCCCTGGGAGTCCAATGCGTTTACTGTCACGTGCAGGGCGATTTCGCGAGCGACGCCAATCCAAAAAAAGACGTGGCGCGCAAGATGATTGCCATGGTGCGGCAAATTGACGCGAGTTTCCCCAGCAGCGCCGGCGTCTTCCCCGCGGGATATCACGAAGTCGATTGCAACACCTGCCATCGTGGAAGTGCAAAGCCCGAAACCCAGGCGCCGAAAGAATTCTTCAACCGCATGGAGTCTCTCGCTCCTTTCACGCCGCGCATGCGGCCCGGCGTCAATCTGAAAGTTTTGCCTCCCGGCACTCCAGTGCACGGAGAAGGAACCGTGATGCACGAGTTCCGCGATGCGCTGAATGTCGACTGCGACTACTGCCATGGTGGCGGCAAGCCCTTTGAGTCGGATGACAATCCGCGCAAAGACATCGCGCGCAAGATGATCCAGTTAGTCCGCCAGATCAATTCGAATTTTCCCGGCACGGCAATCTACCCCGCGGGACCTCAGTTGGTGTCCTGTTACACTTGCCACCGCGGCGAAACCCATCCCGTGGCCGTCAGCAATACCCGCTACGACGCGCCGGCGAAAAAGCCATAACCACGGTCATGGGCTCGCCTAACGTTCCAATAACATCTGGACGATGGACTGAGTGGTGAGTATATGCCCGGGATTTCTGACAGCGACGCCATCTTGGCCCAATTCAATCTCCTGATGGGAGAACTGTTGGGGGGAAGTCTTTGCCGCAGCAAATTTCAACCTTGGGAAATCGGGATACTCCTGGACGTCGAGGCTTGTGATCTTTCAGATCCCGACAAGCGCGAAGCTCTCTCTGACTACCAGAATGCAGTTCAGGCCGAGTTGGAAAAGGGTGCGCGCCTTCCCCAGAGGTTTTCCGAATATCTGGAGCGCCGCGAGCCGCGCCGGATGCAACGCAAGCCCGCGAAGAAAGCTTCCCGCCCGCAGGCTAAATCTGGCGCGCGCGTGCGCTGACGAAGTAGACTCTACCGCAGGATTGGATTACTCTTTCACCGGGCGTAGCTTTACCACCCGCTTGGTTCGTGTCTCGGCCACGTAAATCGAGCCATCGCGCCCCACCGCGATATCGTGAACCGCGCTGAACACCGGATCGCCGGGCTTTCCGAAGCCGATGGACGCGACAATATTCCAGTCGCGGTCTAGCTTGACGACGCCGGTGTGTTCCGTATCGTAGTCCGCGCGGCGAATTCCCAGGTACAGGAACCCATCGGCATCGGCGTCGACACAAAAAATACGCCCTGTCGTTTGCGCGTCCTTCACGCCCGTCCACTGCCGCTTGAACTTACCCACTCGGTCGAACAGTTGCAGGCGCGAGTTTTGCCGGTCGGCAACCAGAACGTCGCTGCCACCGGGCACGAACACCAGCCCGTGGGGATTCACGAACTCACCCTCGCCCGCTCCCTTCTTACCCCATTCCTGCAGCCACTTTCCGTTGCGGTCGAAGAGCGCGACGCGGCTGTTCACGTAGCCATCCGATACGTAAAAGGTCCCGTCCGCCCGAATGGCAATGTCGGTAGGCTCATTGAAGTGCGTCGCATCCCAGGCTCCGACCCGCGGCTCCCCCACCGCAAAGATCAGCTTGCCGTCGTGTGTGAACTTAAAAACCTGTTGCAGGGAGACATCGGTCAGAAAAACATTGTTCTGCCCGTCGATGGTGATGCCGTGCGGCACCATAAACGTGTTGGCGCCCCACGACGAAATGAGCTTGCCTGTATTTGCGTCGATCTCCAGCACCGCCGGCTCCGTGAGCTTCGTGGTTGCTTTGAGATCGAACCCGCGGCCGGGCCTGTGGAAAATAAAGACGTGGCCGTTCGCATCCACGGCTACCCCGGCCGTCTCCCCAAGCTGCACGCCAGCCGGCAGGTCGGGCCAGTCTTTTACCTCTTCATACCGTGTAACCGTCGCGGCGGCGACAGTTGTCACGATCAGCCCAAAGCTCGCCAGGAACAAAATGGCGCGCAATCTTCCACTCATAGGATTGTTCGCCTAGTTCGAAGTAACCGCTGGGGGCGTCACATGAATCAAGGCGCCGGGATTAGCGTCATCCAGCATCCACAGCGAGCCATCGGGGCCCTCTTCCACATCGCGGATGCTACGGCCTACATCCCAGCGCTCGGCGGTTTTGGCGCCTCCATGGCCGTCGAAGATGATGCGGTTGAGCGTCTTGGTCCTCAGGCCGCTGATGAAGCCGCTGCCGTTCCATTGCGGGAAGGTCTGAGTGCCGCGGTAGAACATCAGATTACCCGGCGCGATCACCGGTACCCAATAGATCACCGGCATCGTTAGATCGGGCCGCATGTCGGGTTTGGGAATGGGCGTGCCATTATAGTTCTGGCCAAAGGAAACCAGCGGCCAGCCATAGTTTTTGCCCTTCTCGATCAGGTTCAGTTCGTCGCCGCCGGCCGGGCCGTGCTCCACTTCCCACAATTCGCCGCTGGGCGAAAACGCCATGCCATAGGGCGTGCGGAAGCCACTAGCCCAGGTTTCCGCGGGCGTCATGTTGGGGCCGGGAAAGGTGTAGGTGCTCACCACGGGCGCGGTTTTACCAACTTCGGTGTCGCGGGGAGGATCGATCAGCGGAATGGTGGCCGCGCCCGTTTTGCCGAAGTTGGGATTGCCGGGGGCGGGTTTGCCGTCCAGCGTCAGGCGCAGGATCTTGCCTGCCGGCTGGTCTGGATCCTGGGCGGGATAGAAGCGCTGGCGGTCGCCAACCGAAAGGAACAGATATTGGCCGTCGGGCGAGAAGGCGACCTGCCCGCCTTCCTGGCCGCCCTTGCCCCTGGGCATCTGGCGCCACAGCACCTCGAAGTTTTCCAGTCGAGCCGCAGTAGCGGTGGCCACCAGCTTGGCACGGGCCAGCGCCAGCCCGGCACCGTAGTCACCCGGTTCCGCATAGGTGAGATAGATACTCTGGTCGGTGGCATAGTGGGGCGAAACGAAGACACCTAACATACCGTTCTGGCCCTGCCAATAGACGGCGGGCGTCCTGGCCACCGGGACCTTCTCGCCCGTCTGGGACACCAGCCAAACCGGCCCGACCTTTTCCGTGACCAGCATCCGGCCATCGGGCAGGAACGCCAGCCGCCAGGGCAGTTCAAAGGTGCTCACCGTCGTCATGGTGAATGGAAGGCTCGCTTCGGGTTTCTGCAGGCCCGCATTGACCTGAGCCCAGGCCGCCGCCGACGCCACAGTGAGAAGCAATGCCGCTTTCGCCAATTTCATCGTCATTTTCTCCTTACTCCATGCTAACAGGCGGGACCACGTGAACACCGCTGCCTTTCGGCCAGTGGTTGTTGACGAGCTAGCGCCCCAGTCGACTCATCCAGGCCCGGTTCTTGGCGATGACGCCAAAGCTTACACTCAAAATAGATGCTCAACCGGGGCTATGCCTACACCACAATTATCAGCAGCAAGTACCATGGACAAACCCTGCTCTCCCACTTGGCAAGCCTTTACCCCCACTCAACCCCACAAGCCTGGCAACAAAAACTGAACAACGGCGAAGTCACCCTCAACGGCGTCACTGCCACCGGATGCGAATCGGTCGCCTTAGGCCAAACCCTTGTCTGGAACCGTCCACCCTGGATCGAACCGGACTCCCCTCACCACTTCGACGTGCTGTTTGAAGACCCCTACCTGTTGGCCGTAAACAAACCCAGCGGACTCCCCACCCTCCCCGGCGGCGGCTTCATGGAAAACACCCTCCTGCGCTGGGTGCAAAAGCGAACTCCCAACGCAAACCCTGTCCACCGCTTGGGCCGAGCCACCACCGGCATCGTCCTCTTCGCCAAAACACCGCAGGCGGCCTCTGGTCTATTCGCACACTGGAACACACCCAAAATTCAAAAAATCTACCGGGCTCTGGCCCAAAACATTGCGCAGCACGACGCCTACGAAATCCTCACGCCCATCGGCCTCGTACCGCACCCGCTCATCGGTTCCGTGTGGGCCGCCAACCCCACTGGCAAACCGTCAAAGTCATTGGCCAAGGTGATCTCACGCACCACCAGCACCACAACATTTGAGGTAAGCCTAAATTCTGGCCGCCCTCATCAAATCAGAATCCATCTGGCATCCATCGGCCATCCCCTGGTAGGCGATCCTCTGTACGGCTTAGCCGGCCAGCCTCTTGAAAATCTCCCCGGCCTCCCCGGCGATGGAGGATATTTCCTGCACGCCCAATATCTGAAATTCCACCACCCCATCACCGGAGAGCAAATCAATCTTGAGGCAGCTTTGCCGTCCGGATTCTCATTGCATCAGTAGGTTCACGGCGGACTAAATAGAACCCTAACGAAGCGAGTTTCCTGGTTATCAGGGCTAATGCGGGAACGGCCGTTTTTGCGCTTCACTCGGGCGATTTGCCTGTGAGGCTAACGAAATATAGAAGGCTAACGGCCTTCTTGCCGGACGTGACTGCGAATTGAAAGTACCGGCCATCCTTCGTTCCGAGACACACGTTTGTTACCGGCACAGTCCCGTCAATTCGCACTTTGCCCTTGAGATACTGAATCGGGTGACAGTCAATTTCTCCTGCCAAGCTGGGATGAGCAATAGCCAGGCGTGCCCCATTCATGGGTTTCAGATACCTGCGTTTGCCATCAGGCTGCAACCAAAAGGCCAGCTCGTTGCCTCGCGGAGGCTCCCGCGGACCATTTCCGTCCCCGTCGACCGTTACTAGACAGGCCGATTGGAATTGAAGCATGTCGAGCGCACAATATTCAGGAAGTTCGATCGGTTTTGTAGTGGACTGGTTCGCTACGGGATCAAAAGGCTCGTTACTTGCATCCGTCCACGCGCGGACATCTCCAATGTCAACATTCCCACCCAGTGTTCCAGTGACCTGCCTCGTCGCAACGTAATATCCGGAAGCGGGAAAGCTCACCTGATAAGATTGGGGGGCCAAAGAAGGAGACCTGAACCTTCCTTCTGTATCTGTATGGGTCTTGCCTGCCGTTCGCTTGGTATCCGAGCTTGTAAAAACAACTTTGGTGTTCGGAACGCCCGAACCATTGGCGTCGATGACTCGGCCGAAGATACGAACGTTTGCTTCTTGACCGAAGATGTTGGAGAGGATTGCCAATCCGAAAATCGCGACGGTCCGAGGGCGTAACATTCTGCGCCTATAGTACAACGATACTGTATCGTCTACTTTGCCCCGCCATCAAGGGGCAGGTTGTGATCTGCAACCCACTCTGTCGTGAAGTCGGCAAACCGTCGAAATGGAAACGGCGTTCTAGGGAGTCGAATAACTTCCCAGAACCCGACATATGAATAGCGACTTTTACGGCAGAATTGATCCGACAACGCATAGCACACGGTTTTGTTCATCTCCTGAGAGCGTAGAGGCACCCACCGGATTTATGCTGGAAGGACTACGAGATGCGCAAAGGGTTCACGCGAAAACCGAAAGCGGACGAGCCCGCGACGCAAGGCACGAACTACATAACGCCGGGCGGGCTGCAGCGTCTCCAGGATGAGCACCGGTTTCTGCTCACCAGGGAACGCCCGGCCGTGACGGAGGTAGTCGCGTGGGCCGCCAGTAACGGCGATCGCAGTGACAACGCCGACTATCAGTACGGCAAGCGGCGGCTGCGCCAGATCGATGGGCGGATTCGCTTTCTCAGGAAGCGAATGGAAGCGGCGGAAGTGGTGGACCCGGAAACTCCGAGAACTGGGCAAACGGCCACCAGAGCATTCTTCGGCGCGACCGTGCGCTATGCCAATGCCGCTGGGGTGGAGCGAGTGGTGAGCATCGTGGGCACCGACGAAGTCGATCTCGCCCGCAACCACATCAGTTGGATGTCGCCTCTGGGGCGCGCGTTGCTGAAGTCGGCAGCGGGCGATAGCGTTGTACTCCAAGCGCCGGGTGGTACGGAATCCCTGGACGTGCTCGAAGTGCGTTACGAGCGCATTTCAGTGGAACCGTTCCGTGAGCCCCCGGGATCCGAGTCCTCGTCAAAGGAATCCTCTCGCCGCCGCCATTCCAACTGAATTGCCCGCCGGCTTCCTCCCCATCACCCCTCTCCCCTCCCCCCATCCTCCGTTCCTCCAACCACTTCCCTCTCGCTCCACTCCCCGCTCCAAACGCCGCTCGTTACTCTCGTTCACGATGCCAACTAACAAAAAATCTGAAACTGCTCGCGCTAACGGCGCTAAGTCCCGCGGACCCGTCACCGCCGAAGGGCTCGCCCGCTCCTCGCGCAATAGCCTCACCCACGGGCTCGCGACCTCGGCCCTGCCGCCCGTGTCCGTCGTGCTTCCCTCCGAATCCGCCGCGGACTTCCAGCTCCTCCTCGATTCCTATCTCGATGAGTTCGCCCCCGCCGGCGCCATCGAGACCGAACTCGTGCAAACCATGGCCGCCACCCGCTGGCGTCTGCGACGCCTCGCCGAGATCGAAACCAGTTTGTTCGGCAACGAAATCGAGCACTGCGCCGAATATATTGACACTGAATTCTCTGAGAGGGACCGCGAACCTGACGCTAGCGATCGCCTGGCTTTCGTCTTCAAGCATCTCGCCGACGGCGGACAGAGTCTCGGCTTGCTGATCCGCTACGAAGGCGCTCTTAGCCGCTCCTATGCCCGCGCCTTCAAACAGTTGCAGTCCCTGCAGTCCAGGCACGATAAGTCCGCCCGCTCTCGTCCACAACCAAACGAACCCAAGCCGAGCGAAGCGGCCCCGGTTCCCCTCCCTATTCCGGACACCCCCAGCACCGACTCTCAAGCGCCAATCTCAGCCGCCGCACATCACCGCTACACTTGTTCTGATGCACTTGAGTGCCAAGGCCCACCAGCGAATCGCCCGCGTCCTGGCCGCCTGGTGCCTGGTGTTTCTGGCCGTGCTCGCCGGCAAGCCGTCCTTCACCAACGCCTCGGTGCCGGTTCGCGGAGTCGCTGACCCTGTCGTCGCCCTCCAAATGGCCCGCAACGCCGCTGAAGTCGAAGCCATCCTCGGTGAGGCCCCCAGTGCGGACCGCGAAGTGATGCGCGTCAAACAATACATCGATTTCGCCTTGATCGGCGGCTATTTTGCGCTCGCCATGGTCATCGCGGCGGCGCTGATCCGCATTCGCTACCGGAGCACTGCCATTCTCATCGGAGTCTTGGCGATCCTCGCAGCCGTCCACGATGTTCGCGAGAACCTGCTGACGCTGCGCATCGTGAATCTCGGCCTGAGTCGGCTTCCCCCGTACATACTGGACGAGCTGCGCTTGATGAGCGTGACCAAATGGATCTTCCTGGCCGTCGCCATCGCGCTGCTCTCGGCCATCACCGTCAGGCGGAAGCAATGGTACCTGCGTGCCGCCGGAATCCTCGGCTTCATTGGCGTGGCGCTCACCATCGGCGGGCTCTTCTATAACTCAATCCTGGTGTGGGGCGGGCTCTTCATGTTCTTCGGGCTGCTCCTCACCGCTGCTACGCTGAAAGTACTTACGCATGAATCCGCTTCTTGAAATTTCCTTTCGTGTTCCTTTTGACAAGATCCAGGCCGCCCAGGTCGAGCCGGCCATTGACGAACTGCTGGCCGACGCCGCCCGCCGCTTGACCGAGACGATTGCCGATCCGCATCCGCTCCACGCGCTCGATACCATGACGGAGCGCCTCGAATACGCGATGAGCGTGATCCGCCATCTGGAGAGCGTCGCCACCACGCCTGAGTTGCGCGCGGCGTTCAACGCGGTCCAGCCCAAGGTCAGCGCGTTCTATTCCAGCCTGCCGCTCAATGAGGATCTGTGGAAGGCGATCCAGCGCTACGCCGCCACGGACGAAGCAAAGGCATTGACGGGAACGATGAAACGCTACCTGGCCAAAACCGTCGATTCCTTCAAGCGCCATGGCGCGGAGTTGCCGCCTGAGGGCAAGGCCCGCCTCAAAGAGATCGACGTTGCGCTCACCGAGGTCACCACCAAGTTTTCCGAGAACGTGCTGGATTCCACCAACGCCTATGAGCTGATCATCACCGATGAGAAACAGCTTGCAGGATTGCCTCCCGCCGCCGTCGCTGCCGCGCGTGCATCCGCCGAATCGAAGGAGAAGACTGGATGGCGCTTCACCCTGCACGGACCCAGCTACATCGCGTTGATGACTTATCTCGACGATGCCGTCATTCGCGAGCAGGTCTGGCAAGCCTACAACACGCGAGCTACTGTAGCCCCGCATGACAACCGTCCTCTCTTGGCGAAGATTCTGGAACTCCGCAAAGAGAAGGCGCGGCTGCTCGGCTTCCGCGATTTCGCGGATCTGGTGCTGGACGATCGCATGGCCCACACCGGAGACACCGCGCAGAAGTTCTTGGATGACCTGCGTGTCCGCACCGAGCCGCGCTTCCGTGACGAGAATGCGGCGCTTGAAGCGTTTGCCGGACAGAAGCTCCAGCCCTGGGACGTCGGCTATTGGGCCGAGAAGCAGCGCGCTGCGCTCTATGACTTCGACGAAGAAGCTCTGCGGCCCTACTTCTCGCTACAAAACGTCGTTGGCGGGATGTTCCAAATCTTCGGGCGCATCTTCGGCATTCGCGTTGAGGAAGAGACCGGCGTTCCCGGCTGGGATGCCGAAGTCCGCTGCTATGCGATCCGCGATGCCGCGACGGGCGCAAATCTAGGCTCGTTCTATTCCGATTGGTTTCCGCGCGAGAACAAGCGCGGCGGAGCGTGGATGGATTCGCTCCTCACCGGCAACCCAGCCGAGCAGCGTCCGCACCTGGGCCTGATCTGCGGTAACCTCACGCCGCCGGTGGACGGCAAGCCCGCGTTGTTAACGCACCGCGAAGCCGAAACGATCTTTCATGAGTTCGGACATCTGCTGCACCACCTGTTAAGCCGTGTTGAAGTGCGCAGCCTCGCTGGGACCAGCGTCCCCTGGGATTTCGTGGAGCTGCCCTCGCAGATCATGGAGAATTGGTGCTGGGAGCGCGAGTCGTTGGACCTCTTCGCGCGCCACTGGCAAACCGGTGAGCGCCTGCCGGAAAAGTTGTTCCAGAAAATGAAGCGCGCGAAAACCTTCCGCGCCGCCAACAACCAGATGCGCCAGCTCGGATTCGGCATCGTCGATCTGGCCCTGCATCGCAACTGGGATGGCCACAGCGACGTGGTGAAATACGCACGCAGCATACTGGCGCCATTCGCCGCGGCGCCATTGCCGGATGACTACGCCATGATCGCGGGCTTCACACATCTGTTCTCGAGCCCGGTAGGATACGGTGCCGGCTACTATTCCTACAAGTGGGCCGAGGTGCTCGATGCCGACGCCTTCACGCGCTTCCGCAAGGAAGGCGTCTTCAGCGAAACCGTAGGGCGCGATTTCCGCGACAAGATTCTGGCTCGCGGCGATAGCGAAGATCCCGCGTTGCTCTATCGATCGTTTATGGGAAGGGATCCGGACCCCAACGCGTTGCTCGAGCGCACCGGATTGCTCTAGCGAACCTGCGGCATCACGAAGAGCGAGAAGTGCGCCAGCATGCGGCCCATGAAGCTGTCGCGCTCCGATAGGTTGACCCAGGAGACGCGCTGCTCGTCGTCGCTATCCGCGAAGAAGCCGACGCCGCCGCGCTTCAAGCGCGCGTCGGTCCAGGAGCTGATGGCCTGCCCGTTCAAGTAGGTCACGAAGCGGTCGTCCTGCACAGAGACGCGCACGCGGTAGTCCGCGCCCCGCTCCAGCGTCAACGGCAGTGGGAGCTGCACGCGATCCAGCTCGTGGCCGTTCAGCATGGCGTAGTGAATCAGGCCGGAGTTGGGCGAGGAACCCGGCTTGGTGATCACAATCTTCGCCGCATAGTAGTTGGCTGCGTTACTCGCGCGGAAAGCCCAGCTCAAGCTCCGCTTCTCGATCTGTCCTTGGAACTCCATCTGGTAGTTCTGCAGATTAGTCGACCGGTTCCAGATGCGCAAGCTTCCCGGAGCCACCAGCGTCGGGATCTTCCAGTCGTGCGGATCGTCTACATGTGTAGCGGTCTTGAGGGCCGCGACCGTCCAGTCGCTCACGCCGGAATGGAAGTCGTGATGCAGGGTGACGGGAGCGCTATTGCGCACGATCTCGCCAAAGGAATTCGTTGCCCGCGTAAGCAAACCTTGCTGCGTGCCCGGATCGGCCGAGCCAGTGGGGAAGGCGCCTCCGCGCGGACCCGCGTTTCCCGGAAGCATCAGCATTGCCACCAGCAGAGCGCCTAGCGTTAGGAAAGCAAAAACGGAAGCGGTCTGGCTAGGGGCACTGTTCCTGGCAACGGCTTTCTTGCGGGTATTGGCGACCGACCAGATCTCATGATCGTCCTCCTCTTCGCGCAGAGCGTTGGAAGAGGATAGGCGCGCCTCCTTGCGATGTTCGGCCGAGCAGTATTGCCGGTCGACCATCGTGCGTGGCCACCCGATCTCCTTCCCGCACAAAAAACACATCATAAATTAGCAATACCCATTACTGGACAGCCCGATTCTAACAGCAGCCACTCGCGATACCAGCGGCCTAGGTAAAGAAACGTTAGGGTCCTGCCACCTCCACCCCAGCAGTTCTAAGAGCTTGACCTTAGCCGAGGTCACTTAGGGCAGTCCTCTGCATATAGGGTTCGTCGGAATTCGGCTCACACTTTAGAGCTCCCTGCTAAAATCAGAACTCACGCTTTCCCATGTTCCGAAAAGTACTGGTGGCCAATCGCGGAGAGATCGCCGTGCGCATTGTGCGCGCGCTGCGGGAGGCCGGGATTGCCAGCGTGGCCGTGTACTCGGATGCCGATCGCTCGTCGCTGCATGTGCACATGGCGGATGAGGCGGCGCATCTGGGTCCGTCACCGGCTTCGGAAAGCTATCTCCACATCGGCAAGATCATCGCTGCGGCGCGGCGTCACGGAGTGGATGCGATTCATCCGGGCTACGGCTTCCTGAGCGAGAACGCCGACTTCGCGGAGGCCTGCGACGCTGCGGGAATCGTGTTCATCGGTCCGCCGGCAGGGGCCATCCGCCAAATGGGATCGAAGATCGGCGCCCGCAAGCTGGCGATGGCGGCAGGCGCGCCGGTGGTGCCGGGCACGGAAGCAGCCGTCGACAATCTGGAGAGGGCTAAGGCCACGGCACGAAGTCTGGGCTATCCGGTGTTGCTCAAAGCGTCGGCCGGCGGCGGCGGCAAAGGCATGCGGCGCGTGAATGGCGAGGCGGATCTGGAAGCGGCCATTCGCGATGCTTCGAGCGAAGCGCTGCGCGCGTTTCAGAACGGCGAGGTCTATCTGGAGAAGCTGGTGCTGGAGCCGCGGCACATCGAGATTCAGGTGCTTGGCGACCGGCACGGGCACTTGATCCACTTGGGCGAGCGCGAGTGTTCCATCCAGAGGCGGCACCAGAAGGTGATCGAGGAATGCCCTTCTCCGGTGATGGCTGAAGATCCGGAATTGCGCCATCGAATGGGAGAGGCCGCGCTCCGTATCGCACGGGCCGCTAACTACCACAATGCGGGGACGATTGAATTTCTGGTGGATGGCGACCGCAATTTCTATTTTCTGGAAATGAATACCCGGCTGCAGGTGGAGCATCCGGTGACGGAGCTGGTCACGGGCTTGGACCTGGTCCAATGGCAACTGCGCATAGCGGCCGGTGAACCGCTCACGGTGCGCCAAGAGGACGTGCGCTGGTCCGGATCGGCCATCGAATGCCGTATCTATGCGGAAGACCCGGAGCAGCAATTCATGCCTTCCCCCGGACGGATCACGCGCCTGAGAGAGCCGTCCGGTCCGGGAGTGCGCCTGGATTCCGGAGTCTATGAAGGTTGGAACGTGCCGCTGGATTACGATCCGCTATTGGCGAAGCTGGCGGTATGGGCGCCGACACGTGAGGCGGCGATCGCGCGGATGAAACGCGCGCTTACGGAGTACGAGATCGGAGGCATTCGAACAAATCGAGCGTTCTTCGTCGAGATCATGGATGACGCTGGGTTCCGCGGCGGATCGCTCTCGACAGCGTTTCTCGATGAGTTCTTCGCGCGCAGACAGGCAACGACGCCGGATTTGGAGGCTGAGGCCGTAGCAGCGCTGGCGGCGGTGATGGCGCAACAGCCGTCGATAGCGCCATCAGAGGCGAAGACATCGGAATGGTTGCAGGCCGGCCGGGAGTCTCTGTTCCGGTGAAATACGAAGTGGTGGTAGATGGAAGAGTCGCGACGCTCGCGGCGAATGGGGAACGCTTTGAGTACCGGGGGGAGGACGGTACGGTCACTGGAGGCGACTACTCTATCGTAGCGGGCTCAGTACTGATCAATGGGCGAAGCTATGCAGTGAGCGCATTGGGCGGTGGCGAGTTCTCGGTAAATGGCGTGGTGTTTCACGTCGAAGTCTTCGATCCCCGCAGTTTACGCGGACGGCGCGGCCCTGCGGAGAGTTCGGGACCACAGGCTGTAACTACTCCCATGCCAGGGCGCGTAATTCGAGTGCTGGTTGAAGCGGGCCAAGAAGTAGCAGCGGGTGAAGGGTTGATTGTCGTCGAGGCAATGAAGATGCAAAATGAGATGAAGTCTCCGCGCGCCGGGCGAGTAGCGGGGGTGAAAACAGCGGATGGCGCGACAGTTTCGGCGGGAGACGTTTTGGTGGTGATCGAATGACTACGGCCGCTTCAGTTTGCACGCTGTGCGATGGCACGGGCTGGAAGATCGTCACACGGGCCGGGCTCTCCGGCGCCGAACGCTGTGTTTGCGCCGCGGCCACTCGCACGCGCGATCTGAAGGAGAATGCCAACATTCCGCCAAACTACCAGCAAGCCTCGCTGGATAACTTTCAAATGCCGACGGATAATCCCGTGGCGCGCCAAGGATTGGGCACGGTGTTGATGCAGGTCCGCAGTTTCGCGCGTGAGTTCCCCACCAAGGAGCGGCCGGGGTTGCTGCTGGTCGGCGAGCCGGGAACGGGCAAGACTCACTTGGCGGTGG
>CAZDGT010000380.1:0-9530 GCA_964504905.1 uncultured Bordetella sp.
ATCCAGAAGGGGATCGACATTGTGAATCGCTGAATCGAATGCAATCTCGATTCGCTCACCCGAAACCGCGCTGCGTCCGTTACATTTCATCGCCAAAGTGGTTTATACACAGCATACCCACAGATGCGCCCTTGTAACTGAGTGTAATCATGTGGGAAACAACTGTTGAAAACGCCTGAGCGGCTATAGCTTATGCGCGCCCAGCTTGGTACAAACGATAACAGATTTCTGCGCGGAGCCGGTGAGTGTGTCAGTCTCGGGGGAGGTGGCCGCAAGCTGGTTCCCGCGCGGAAGTTTTCCTCCGAATTGAACTTAAAAGGCGGCGCCGGCACTCTGTTGTACCGCCTTTTTTTCAGATCTTCCTAACGCGCGCCAACCGGTTGTGGAACGGGCGTCAGCCAGCCGTGCGTGTCGGGCTTCTTGCCTTCTACAATCCCAAAAAACTCGCTCTGAATCTTTTCGGTAATCGGTCCGCGGCGTCCCTTGCCAATCGTGATGCGGTCAATCGAGCGAATTGGCGTGACCTCGGCGGCAGTGCCGCTGAAGAACACTTCGTCGGCGATGTAGAGCATTTCACGCGGGACCAGGGTCTCGACGATCGGAATGCCCAGCGAGTGAGCCAGCTGAATCACGGTATCGCGCGTGATGCCCGGCAGGACGCTCGATCCCAGAGGCGGCGTGTGAATCTTGCCGTCGCGCACCACAAACACATTCTCGCCCGAACCCTCGCTGACATAACCCGCCGCGTCCAGCGCGATGCCTTCGGAGTAGCCGTTAATGGCCGCCTCCATGCGGATCAATTGCGAGTTCATGTAGTTGGCGCCTGCCTTCGACATCACCGGCAGTGTGTTGGGAGCAAGACGCGTCCAACTGGAAACGCACACATCCACGCCTTCTTCCATGGCCTCCGCCCCCAGGTACTTGCCCCATTCCCAACAAGCAATGTAGGTCTCGATAGGAGTGTCCTTGGTGGGCAGCACGCCCAAGTCGCCGTAGCCGCGAATAACCAGCGGCCGGATGTAGCAGGAGTCGAGTTTGTTGACGCGTACGACTTCGATCATCGCCGCCGTGAGCTGATCGACAGAGAAGGGAATTTCGATACGGTAAATCTTGGCGGAATCCTGTAAGCGCCGGGCGTGCTCACGCACGCGAAAGACGCGCGGGCCAGCCTCCGTAGCGTAGCAGCGAACGCCTTCAAACACCGAACTGCCGTAGCTGGTTACGTGCGCAAGGACATGGATTTTAGCGTCATTCCAGTCGACCAGGCGTCCGTTGTGCCAGATTTTTTCGGTGGCTTTAATCATGTTTTATTATATATCGCAAGGTCGCGATTCGCAGACAGGCCGCGCCACGGCGGGAGCTAGTTGGATTTCGGCGGCGATGGCGGACGCTGACCCGAGACGTAGCCGATGAGGCCGTTCAGCTTGTCGGTGATCTCGGCGAGATTTTGATCGGTGCGGCGCCGGTACTCGGCGCTCTCGGCTTCGAGTACAACCAAGCGCTGGCTGTGAAGTTTGAGTAGCTCGGACTGGCGCTTCTCGATCTCGGCGATGACAACCAGGTTGTCCTGGAGGTCTTTGACGGCTTGTTCGATGTTGGTCATGACGGCGACGGCGGACGTTGACCGGAGACATAGCCGATGATGCCGTTCAACTTATCGGTCATCTCTTCGAGGTTCGTCGCGATATGCGCGAGGCTCTGATCGGTGCGCCGGCGATACTCGGCGCTCTCGGCTTCGAGTACAACCAAGCGCTGGCCGTGCGTTTTGAGCAGTTCGGACTGCCGTTTTTCAATTTCGGCGATAACGACCAAGTTGTCCTGGAGGTCTTTGACGGCTTGCTCGATGTTGGTCATCGCTTTTAAGTGGTCGGCAGATGACTATATTCTCGCATGGGCTGTGCTGGAATCGTACTTCTGATAACATATATTATGTCTACTTTCACTAAATTCCGTAACCAGCAGGAACTAGACGACATGGTACTCTAATTCCAACCAATTCCCCATGCTTCGCCGCTTCCGCTATCGTGTGCTCCTCGTGGGCTTGGCGCTTCTCGCTTTGCAGTTGGTGTTCCTCACTGGCCCCGGTATTCAGGAAGACGAGGCGCTGTTCGTCGCGCCATTTCTCGGTAACACGCCGGCGATCTACGAATGGCATGTGGGCAAATTTCACATTCCGGTAATGTCGATGGATTACATCGGCGCCTTGAAGTCCTGGCTCTACTGGCCCGTCTTCCAGCTATGGGCCCCGGGTGTTTGGTCCATGCGGCTTCCGGTGGCGTTGCTGAGCGTAGTGACGCTCCTGGTGTTCACGGATTTAGTCCGGCGCCTTGCGACTGGCCGGGTGGCGCTCGCCGCGGCAGCGTTTTTAGCTACGGACGCCGTGTTCGTTCTGATCAACGTGTTCGACATGACCGTCTGCCTCTTGCTATTGGGCACCGTGGCGTTCCTAAATCTATTGCAGCGGCAGCTCGTGGGCCCCGCGTTCCTAGTGGCTGGTTTGGCGCTGTGGTACAAGGCGGTCTTTATATTTCCGCTGGCGGGTATGCTGTTGGCCTTCGCTATTGCGTATCCCGCCGAGGTCTGGCGTTTGTTGACTTGGCGAAAAGTGGCGGTCGCGGCGATCGCGATCATGGCGGGCGCCGCTCCCCTCATCGCATTCAACTGGGAGCGGAGAGGAGCCACCGTACAAGCGTCCGGCAGCCTGCCGACTGTTCCAGCGCAGGAAAAGCTGGTGATGCTCCGACACACGCTGGATGGCCGCGCGTTCGAGCATTATATGTTCCGCAGTACGTTTGACGAAAAAGTTCCGCTAACGGGTGCTCCGCTCGGTGAGCTGGTAGTGCGCTGGTACGGCACATCGCACTTTGGTCCCGGCAGCGCGTTGCTTCCGGCCCTGGCGCTCGCGTTATTGGCCCTGCCTTTCCTGAGGGGCTCGCCGCTGTTCCCTGCTCTCCTATTCAGCTGGATCGCAATGGCGGCGGCGTACGGCGTGATGTTTGTGTTTCGCGATGCGGGCGCCGGACCGCATCACACGGTTCTGCTTTATCCCGCTCCGCACTTCGTAGTAGCAGCGAGCGCAGCGGCGCTGGCCGAACGCTGGAGTGGCCGCGTGGCCTTCGTCGCGTTCTGCATAGTCGTCGTCGCGTCGAATCTCTGGTTATTGGGCCGCTACCAGCGCGCCGCGCGAGTGAATGGTTTCAGCGTCTACTGGAGCGATGGTGTCCAGCGCTTGGCTACCGTGGTTCGCGCGCAGAGCCTTCCAGTGGCGATTCTCGACTGGGGCATTCACAACGGCCTGCAGATTGAATCGCGCGATGCCGTGGCGTTTGCGGCCGATCCCGCACCCCGCGAAAACGTTCTGTACGTGACGCACTGCGATGGCTATGTGATCGACGAATCGCGAACTACTCAGTTTCAGTCGCAACTAGCCGCATCCCGGCTGCGCGTCACTGCCAACCGCGTGGTGGCGGACAAGAAGGGCCACCTGGTCTATTGCTTGTTCCGCCTGGAACCGAATTGAAACCTATTTCATTTCCCGGACGCTCTTCCAGCCATCGGAAGGACGCAGGATGCTGCGCATGAACAAGCGGTGATCTAAATTGTCGCGGCTGGGATAGCCTTCGATGATGACGTGATCGCCGGGCTTGATCGAGTCCTTCTTCACACCGCGCTGTTCTAAGCGGCGAGGCGGCGCCCATTCGATTTCCCATTTGGCTGGCAGGCCGGATTTCGGGTCCTTGGTCTGCAGATGCACGATGGAGTGGGGGCTCGCATAGGAAAACTCAATTACTTCACCCTCCAGATGGACATTCTGGTCCATGAAGTAATGCCCGGGAATCGAGTGATGCGCGAGTAGTGGAGCGGCGGCGATCACTAGCAGAGCGGCGAATTGGGGATAGCTTTTCATAAAAAAATGGCCCGATAGATCATAGTAACTCTACCGGGCCGAGGGAAGATCGAAAGATCGGAAGTCAGTCGCGCCGGCCGCGGCCATGGGGCCCGCCACCACCGCGATTGCCGCCGCCATTGCCACGGGCGCCACCGCCACTCTGTGGGCCCCGAAAAGCCCCACTGTCATTGCGAGGTGCGGACGGAGCCTGCCGTATTTGCGGAGCCTGCCTCATTTCCGGAGCCTGCCTCATCTGCGGCGCCTGCTGCTGCACGGGAGGTGCGCCAAAACCAGGGCCGCCGCTGGGACGCGGTCCACCAAAGCCACCGAAACCGCTGCGAGGAGCGTTCCCATCATTGGCGCGGCTGTTCACAATGCTTGGACTGATGCGCACGGGTTGCGGACGTTCGCGCGGCGCCGAAAACATGCGGACATCGGACCGGCTGCCGCCCATCGGCGGCGCACTCTGGCGCGAATCCAGACGCCGCCACCCGCCGGTGTTCGATGGCGTGTTCACCGAGCCACCGAGCCGGACAATGTTGTTGTTAAATCTGCCGACACTAGTGGAATTGAAATTCCTTCCGGGAGCGACTGGCACTCCGCCGTTCACGATTCCGGCTCGCGCCAGATCTCCCGAGTTGGGGCGCACGAAACCGTTGCGGCCTACGCCGACGCGTCCGAAATCTCCGGCGCGCAGCCCAGTGACGGCGCCATTGATCCGCGCATTGCGGTACACACTTCCGATGTTGGTGTTGTTTACGATGTTCACGTTGCGGCCACCGCTATAGCCGCGCCCATACCACGGGCGGAAGCGCTCGTGAGGAGCCAGCGGGACCCAGCCCACGTTGCCGTAACCGAAGCCGAGGCTCGCTCCAAACGAAGGCGAACCGAATCCGAAGAAGCCCACCATCGCAGGCCTCCAGTAGTGGCGCTGCCCGATAGCGCCGGGATACCAGGCCCATCCGAATGAGCTGCGATACCAGTTGCCGTAGTGATACGGAGCCCAACCCCAAGGATCGTAGCTGACCCAGCTCCATCCGTAATAGTTCAGGTAATCCCAGCGGCCGTCACGATACGGAGCCCAGTCGGAGCCCACATTGCTAGGAACCCAGACGTTCCCATAGGCGGGATCGTAGTTCCAGCGGCCGTAGTTGGAGAGTTCTCCGGCGCCCTCGATATCCGGACCGGCGTAGCGCGAAACATCCTGCTCACGTTCGAAGAAGCGGTCGCGGTCGGTGTTCCAGCGGTCCCACTCATCGTAAGGCAGCGCCGCAACGGTCATAATTTCGGCATCGTTAGCCGAGCCGCGCGAGAGCACGGTCTGGCCCGCGGGCAGGCGTTCCCTTCCTGAGGAGGAGATCAGGTCGGCTTCGCCCGCCCGCACTGTGATTTCGCTCGACCCATCGGGGCGAACGGTGATGCGATAAATTCCCTGCCGCAGCGGCACAATGGAAACGCTGGGCGTGCTGAGTTCCACCTGGGCATCGCTATCGCTCAGCATCCGGTAAAGCGTGGTGCCCTGATTGATCTGCACAAAATAGCGATGGTATTGGAGGTCGCCGATGCGGACGTCGGAATTGCCGCCCACGCGAATCATGTTGACCGAATCGAATTGCAGCTCGGCGCGCGATCCTTGGCCGGTGGAGATACGGTCGGCTGCAACCAGCGGCTCATTCATGTTGGCGGCGACGGACTCGCCGGAATCCCCACGCGTGACGCTGACCGAACCGTTTACCAGACTCAGCCGGGCGACACCGTGTTGGGCGGCATCTGCAGGGTCATCCTGGCCCTGATCCTGACCATAAGAGCGATCTTGTCCGTACGCCCCAGAGGGGCCCTGCGGCATGGGCTGCGCCCAAGCCACCAAGCTGACCGTCACCAATGCAATCCGGAAAATGAGGCGATTCATCGCAACCACCATCCGCCTCCATTATGGCAAGCGTGGTGCCAAACGGAAAGCGTTGATTAACAGCAGGTTAGGAGAATGAAGCGGATTTGAGGACTGGCTGAAAACCACCAAAGTGGCGCGGATGGGCCGGAGGGCTAGGGCACTTCGAATTTCCGGCACAGAGCATGCCTCCGTACTGTATCCCTCTGCTGCCGCCCCAAAAGTCCACTCGTCGATCATAGTTTGGTGTGCAAATCTCAAGGCCGGTTCTGTGCGGTGTGATAAATCCGCAGGATTTCGACATTCTGCGCCGTGACGCGATAGACGGCTACATAGGGTAGCGGCGAGAACAAGAGCTCACGGGTTCCATTCACACGTCCGATCCGCCCCCGTTGCGGTGACTGTTTCAATGACCGGACTACCTCGTACAGTTTTCTTAAGGTCGGCTGGCGGTATCGCGGATGTCGTCCTTTGAGGTAGTCGTTGATATGCTGCAAGTCCGCTGCGGCGGCTGGCGTCCAGCGGATACGCATTCTTTAGGAGCGCAACATTTGCTCCAGGCGAGAGTCCATTTCCGCCTCATCAATGAACTCGCCGCAGTCGGCCTGTGCGATCCCTTCGCGAACGGCGGCGCGAAAGCGGGTGTCCTCATGCTGAAGCAAACGCAAAGCGGCGTCCTTTACCAAGCGTTCGGCGTCGGTTCCGGCATCGGTCGCAATTTGCGCCAGCTGCGCTTCCTGCTCCGGCGTGAAGTGCACTTCCATGGCTACAGAGTACGGGAAAACCAACCGAGAGGCAATGACACCCCTTTGGAACATTCCTCCACCCTTTGCGTCTTATCCATTGACGCAGATCCTTACGCGTGAATGTGCCACACTAAAAGGAGACGTATGAGGTATTGGCTCTACCTGGTTGCGAAGCTGGTGGCTGCCGCTGGAATCCTCTGGGGCACGCGCCGGTTGATGGCGGCGGTGATGCCTGCTCCCGATACGTTCATGCACAGGCGTTTTCACGATCCCTTTGCCACCGACCTGAACTACACCTTCATCATGCTGGTATTCTGGCTCTTCGGCGTAGGATTGCTGTGGCTGATCGTGCTCGACCAGCGCTACCGCTGCCGCACGTGCCTGCGGCGATTGCGGATGCCGCTGCACACCGGTTCCTGGACCCACGTCCTCTTCGGCGCGCCCAAAACCGAGTGGATCTGCCTCTACGGGCACGGTACCCTAAAGGTGGACGAGTTACAGATCACCGGCCACCAGAATCCCGACTGGCAGCCCAACGAAGACATCTGGAAAGAACTGTACTCGCTGGAAGAAACCAAGCGTTAGAAGAAATGATTAGGAATCGACGTGGCCGCTAAGCCCGGCAAGCCCAAAGTTTCGAAACGCTCCCTGTTGATTCGTTTCGCCACGAATCCCTGGGGGCGGGCGTTTCTGATTACGTTCCTGGTGCTGAGCTCGGTGTCGGTGGGCGTCTTCACCTTCTACTACCACAAGTACGCGCAGATCATTGAGGAGAAACTCCGCAACGGCCCGTTCGCCAACACGTCCATGTTGTACGCCGCGCCGCAGCCGGTGATGCTGGGCGATCAGACGGAGCCGTCGGAGCTGGCCGACTATTTGCGGCGCGCCGGCTATACGGAATCCAACCGGAATCGCCTGGGCTGGTATCACGTTCGCCCGGATGCGGTGGAGATCAATCCCGGGCCCGACGCCTACGATGGCGAAGGCGCGGTGATCAAAATCGAACGCGGCAAGGTGGCGCATATTATTTCGATGCGCGATCACACCGAGCGCACGCAATATTATCTGGAGCCGGAGCCCGTTACCAACCTGTTCGACCAGAAACGCGAGAAGCGGCGGCTGGTGCGCTTCGCCGACATTCCCAAGGTGATGATGAACGCGGTGCTGTCAGCGGAAGACAAGCATTTCTTCCAGCACTCGGGGTTCGATCCCATCGGCATCGTGCGCGCGGCTGTCGTGGATATCCAGGGCCGCCGTGGAATGCAGGGCGCGTCCACGATCACACAGCAGCTGGCGCGTACGTTATGGCTGGGGGCGGAGCGCGGATGGCGCCGCAAGATTCCAGAGACGATGATCACGCTGCATCTGGAGCAGCAGCTCACCAAAGAACAGATCTTTGAAGATTACGCCAATGCCATTGATCTGGGCCATCAGGGCAGTTTCGCAATCCACGGTTTTGGCGAAGCGGCCAACGTCTATCTGGGCAAGGACCTGGCCGACGTCAACGCCGCGGACGCGGCATTGATCGCCGGGCTGATTCAAGCGCCGGTAGGGCGCAATCCGTTCCGCTATCCCGACCGCGCTCGCAATCGCCGCAACCTAGTGTTGAAAGCCATGCGCGACAACGGCTACTTGACCGAGCAAGAGTATCAGGATGCCGCGGCTTCCCCGCTCAAAGTGGTACAGGGGGCCTCGGAATCGACGGACGCTCCCTATTTCGTGGATCTGGTTAACGACACGCTGCAGAATCGCTTTCAGGATTTCGATTTACAGAGCACCTCGTACCGCGTATACACCACGCTTGATATGAACCTGCAGCGCGACGCGGTGGAGGCAGTCCGGGTAGGCATTCAGGAAACGGATGCGCAGTGGAAGCGGCGCAGCAAGAAGTACGGCACGGATGAGATGCCTCTGGCGCAGGTGGCGCTCGTCGTACTGGATGCCGAAACGGGCAAGGTTAAGGCGCTGGTGGGCGGGCGCAGCTATGGCACCAGCCAGCTCAACCATGCAGTGGCTAAGCGGCAGCCGGGTTCGTCTTTCAAGCCGTTCGTATACACCGCTGCGTTCAGCGCGGCATTGCAGGATGGGGGCCAGGTGATTACTCCGGCCACCACGGTGGTGGATGAACCCACCACTTTCATGTACGACGAAAAGCCCTATGAGCCAGCCAATTTCGGCAACAACTACGCCGGGACGGTGACGCTGCGGCAAGCCCTGGCACATTCCATGAACATTCCGGCGGTTAAGGTTGCCGAGATGGTGGGCTTTGACAAAGTCGCGGCGACGGCCCGCGCCGTGGGCCTCAATCTGGATATTCGCCCCACGCCCTCGATCGCACTAGGCGCATATGAGGTGATGCCCATTGAGATTGCTGGCGCATATACCGTGTTCCCCAACGGCGGCATTTTGAAAAAGCCAGGCTACATCGATTCCATCCGCGACCAACAGGGGCGTTCGGTGTTCCAAAACCAGGCCCAGGATAAACAAGCCATCGATCCGCGCGTAGCCTACTTGATGGTGAACATGATGGAAGAAGTGATCAGGACCGGAACGGCAGCGGGCGTGCGGGGCCGCGGATTTGCGCTGCCAGCCGCCGGCAAAACGGGAACTTCGCGGGATGGGTGGTTCGCAGGCTTCACATCCAAACTGATCTGCGTGGTGTGGGTCGGGTTTGACGATAACCGCGACTTCAAGCTGGAAGGCGCCCGTAGCGCTCTGCCCATCTGGACCGAGTTCATGAAGCGCGCGCATCAGCATCGTCAATATCGCAACGTGCACGAGTTTGAAGCGCCAGAGGGAGTGGTGACGGCGGATATCGACGCGGAGAATGGTTTGTTGGCCACACCGGGTTGTCCCAAAGTGCGGAGCGAGGTGTTTATCGCCGGAACGCAACCAGTGGAAGCTTGCAGGCTGCATGGCGGCGGCCGCACTCAGGTGGCGGGATGGGATCCAGTATCGCCCGCGGCCGAACGGAACCCGGTAGTAACGGCTGAAAGCGCCAGGCCCG
>CAZDGT010000381.1:0-8024 GCA_964504905.1 uncultured Bordetella sp.
GTCGACGGTGCCGTTGTTGGAGAGATCGGCCCGGGATTGCTGATCCTGCTGGGAGTCGCCAAGCCGGACACGGTGGGGGACGCTGAGTTCCTGGCCGAAAAAATTCTCAATTTGCGCGTCTTTCCGGATGCCTCGGGCAAGATGAACCTTAGCGTGCAGGATACGCAAGGCGGGTTGCTGGTGGTTTCGCAGTTCACACTTTACGGGGATTGCCGCAAGGGACGCCGTCCGGGATTTGACGCCGCCGCCCCCCCCGAGCAAGCCCGGGCGCTCTATGAGTCTTTCGTCGACTTGGCGCGGCGCAGCGGCTTAAAGGTCGCAACCGGAGTGTTCCAAGCCCATATGGAAGTGTCGCTGATCAATGACGGTCCGGTGACGCTGATGCTGGAGTCTGACCAGTGATCCTGGGTTCCGGAGTCGACCTCTGTGAAGTCCCCCGCATCGAGGCGGCCATTGCGCGCTACGGGCGACGGTTCCTCGAACGCATCTTTACGCCCAAGGAAATCGCTTACGCCGACAGCAAGGCCAACCGTTCTGAACGCTACGCGGCACGCTTCGCCGCCAAAGAGGCGGGCATGAAGGCGCTGGGCACCGGCTGGCGGGGCGGGATTGCATGGCGCGATTTTGAAGTTGCAAATCTCTCTTCCGGCCGGCCCACTCTCCAGTTTCATGGCCGAGCCGCTGAGATCGCGGCGAAACTCGGGGTTCACCACGTGGCTCTATCGATTACGCATACCAAGGAACAGGCGTTGGCGATGGTAATTCTGGAGGGTTGAGCATGAAGGTCCGCGTTGAGAAAGCGAATGGCAACATCTGCAAAGTGACGGTCGAGGGCACGTCCACAACCGAGCACTCCGTCACGGTGACGCGTGAATACTGGCAGAAGTTGACCGGAGGCCGCGTGCCGGTGGAAAAATTGGTGGAAAAATCCTTCGAATTCCTTCTGGAGCGGGAAAGCAACACCAGCATTTTGGGCACTTTCGATCTGCCGGTGATCCAACGCTATTTTCCCGAATACGAGCGGACAATCGGCGGATTGCTAGATTAGAACAAACCATGTCCAAACACATAGGCATTGTTGCGGTCACATCGGAAGGCGCGGCGCTTTGCTACCGGACCATCTGCCAGGAGGGCGAAGTACAAACCGGTTTCGCCCATCCCGAAGTCACCTTGCACACTTTTCCGCTGTCGGAATACATGCGCGCAATCGACGCTGAGGACTGGCCGGCGGTTGGCCGCCTGATGCTGGAATCCGCCCAGAAGCTTGCGCGCGTAGGAGTGGCGTTCGCTATTTGCCCAGACAACACGGCACATCAAGGCCTCGACCTGGTTCGCCGCCAATCGCCTATTCCCTGGCTGCATATCGCCGAAGAGATCGCGTCGCTCGCGGCAGAACGCGGCTACCGAAAAGTTGGCCTGCTGGGCACACGCTGGTTGATGGAAGGGCCGGTGTATCCCACCGCTCTCGCGGCCAAGGGGATCGTCTGCGAGATTCCCGCGAGCGATGTCCGCCAGCGGATCAGTACGTTAATCATGGGTGAACTAGTGTACGGGCGCTTCGCCGAATCGACGCGTGAATATTTCCAGCAGGCGATTCAAGTCTTTGCGAGCTCCGGATGCGAAGCGGTCATTTTGGGATGCACCGAAATCCCCTTGCTCATTCGTCCCGAGGATTCCGTGCTCCCGACTCTCGATTCCACGCGCACTTTGGCGCGGGCAGCCCTGCGCGAAGCTACGCACCCGTAGGCTTCAAACCCGTAAATTGTTCCCTGTTTCGCACTCGGCCGGGAAGCATTTCTTAAGAAAATAAACAACTTATGCGGTTCCTGGCCCGAATGGTGCCCCGCTTGCAACCATGTCTACTAGAGGTGATGTGATGTTATCCGCTGAAATGTTGGATTGCAAAAGCTTGGTCCCGGGCTCGCTGATCGACGTCGAGACCAAGAGTCGTCATTATCTGATCGAATACCTGGGTGGAACCGCAATTCGAGTTTCCGGACATCCGGAGTATTGTCCTGAGCCGGTGCCCGCCAGCCTGCAAGGTTCGCTGGATCAGGAGGGTATTCTGGAGCAGGGTTTCATAGGGTGCGGCATGCGCATGATCTTTCTGCTGGACGACGTCCGCCCCGTAACCACGTCGCGTGTGCTGCATGTGCATGTGGAACGTCCCAACTAAGCTCCTAGTTGCGCCGCTAAGTCTACAATATCCTTGGACACAACATCGAACTCGCCAGCTTTGGCTTGATCCGCTTTCCCGCCTACTCCGCGTTCATTGGGGCGGTAAATAAACCCCGTCTTCAATCCGAAACTGCGCGCCGCTTTCAAATCTCCCGAATGCGCGGCCGCCATCATCACCTCTTCAGGTTTCAGTCCGAGCAGTTCGACCGCGGTAAGGTAGGCCTCCTTATCGGGCTTGTAATGCTTCGCCAACTCAGCGGATAGAATCAAATCCCAAGGCAAGCCGGAGTTCTTGGCCATATCGGTAAGCAACGACACATTGCCGTTCGACAGCGGCGCGACGGTGTATTTCTTCTTCAAACGCGTAAGCCCTGCCACCGAATCGGGCCACGGTTTCAGCCGGTGCCACACGCGATTCCAGTGATCTTTTTCCGCCTCGCTGAGCCCGGCCATGTTGAATTCTTTCAACAAATCGTCGAGCAGCATGCGGTGCAGGACGTCGAGCTTCGTCCATGGCAGCTGGCCTTTACGAACTTTTTCCATGGCCGGGGCGTAGCCATCGCGCCAGCGGTCTGCGAAGCGGGCCCAGTCGACGTTGACGCTCTTGGTCTTTCCCCAAGCCGTCCCCTCGGCGATGATGGAGCCGCGCCAGTCAACCACCGTTCCGAACGTATCGAACACCAGCGCCTTTACTTGCACGCGGGATTGGCTGCGCAACGCCAGCGGAGCCAGCGCTATTGCGGCGAATGTTCTGCGTGTCATACCAAACCTCCTGTCGCGGCTAGCAACTCTTCCGCATTAACGGCGCCTGCCGGCGTGTCCTCATGCTTGAAGAACACGAAGACGTCGCGGCCCGCGCCCAACTGCTGGCGAGCGCGATCGGCGATTTCGCGGCGGTCTTCGACAGAATACTCCTCTTTACGGAGGCGTGCATAGACGAACGGTGCCGTCACCACTTGCGGCACCTCGAACTTATCCGACTCGGCGAGGCACAGCGCCACACTGTGCTTCTCCAGAAGACGATATGTCTCGTCCGTCAGCCAAGTGGCGTTGCGAAACTCAAACGTGGTGCGAATGTCCTCCGGGAGCTTCGCCAGGAACGCTGCGAGCAGCGCAGTATCCGCCTTAAAGTTCGGGGCCAACTGGAACAGCACCGGGCCGAGTCTTCGTGAAGCACGCAACGGCTCCAATGCTTTGAAGAACAATTCGTTGAATTCGGATTCCTTCAGCCGGTTGATGTGCGTGATGCGCATGTGCGCCTTGCACGCGAAGAGGAAGCCGTCTGGCGTCGCCGCCACCCAGTTTTCAAGCGTGGCCGCCTTCGGCAACTGGCGGAACGTGTAGTTGATTTCGACGGCATTGAGGCGCGTCGCGTAATGCTTCAAAAAGTCCTTCGCGGCAAGCTTCTGCGGATAGAAATCCGGTTTCCAACTCGCGTACGCGAATCCTGAGGTCCCTGCGTAAAGCCGAGGCATGCTCTCAGGCTACACTGAAGTTACAGTGCACCCCCACTCCGCGGAGCGATCCCCGTCGGGCAAACATTCACGCGACAGGGCCGCCACACCGCAGCGCAAACAGTCCGAGCGCATCCGCGAGATCTGGCCCGATCTGCGCGAAATGATCCTGCCCCGGCGCAAGCTGCTGGCGGTGGGACTGGTGCTGATGATCATCAACCGCTTCAGTGGCTTGGTGCTGCCTTACTCGACGCGATTCCTGATCGATGACGTGGTGGGTAAACACAACATTGCACTGCTGACACCGCTGGTACTCACCGTACTGGGCGCGACGTTGGTGCAGGGGATCACATCGTTCACGCTCACCCAGCTTCTTTCAAAGGCCGGCCAGCGCTTGATCGCGGAGCTGCGCCAAAAAGTGCAGCAGCACGTCGGGCGCCTATCGGTGGGCTACTACGATGCCAACAAGAGCGGCGTGCTGGTTTCGCGCATCATGAGCGATGTGGAGGGTGTGCGCAACCTAATTGGCACTGGACTGGTCGAGTTTGTCGGCGGGTTGATGACCGCCATAGTGGCTTTGGTTGTCTTGTTGCGAATCAGCGCCATCATGACAGGGCTGACGGCCCTTTTTGTCGCCTGTTTTGCGTTCGCGTTGTCGAAGGCTTTCACTAAAATCCGTCCTATCTTCCGCGAGCGCGGGAAGATCAACGCCGAGGTCACAGGCCGCTTAACCGAATCGCTGGGTGGCGTTCGGGTAGTCAAGGGCTACCACGCGGAAGAGCGCGAAGCGGCGGTATTCGCGGGGGGCGTCAAACGGCTGCTGGCGAACGTGGAGGCGTCACTCACCGCCATGTCCTTCATGAGCCTCTCTGCCACGGTATTGATGGGCATCGTGGGCGCGGTCGTGATGTTCGTCGGTACGCGGCAGATCTTCGCGGGTACCCTTACGCTGGGTGAGTTCGTCACCTTCACTGCGTTCTTGGCATTCCTCGTGGCGCCGGTGTTCGGAGTCGTGGGCATCGGAACCCAGATCACCGAGGCCCTGGCAGGCTTGGATCGCACGCACGAGGTGCTGAAGGAGCGCCCCGAGGACCAAGACCCGCAGCGCACTGTGTCGCTCGGCCCCATCCGCGGCGAGGTGATTTTCAAAAACGTGGGATTCTCCTACGAGGCAGGAAAGCAGGTGCTGTTCGACGTCGGCTTTCACTCGGAACCGGGCACGGTCACGGCACTAGTGGGCCCGTCGGGCTCCGGGAAATCAACCATCATCAGTCTGATTGCCGCGTTCCATGTGCCAACCGAAGGCAAAGTTTTCGTCGACGACGTGGATCTCTCCACTGTTCGCCTGGACAGCTACCGCACGCAACTGGGCGTGGTCCTACAGGATACCTTCTTGTTCGACGGCACGATTCAAGAGAACATCGCTTTCGCCCGCCCCAACGCCACCAAGGAACAGATTTTAGAAGCCTGCCGCATCGCGCGCGTGGACGAGTTCGCCGAAAACTTCGAGAGGAAGTACGACACTATAGTCGGCGAACGCGGCGTCAAGCTCTCCGGCGGCCAGCGCCAGCGAGTCTCCATCGCACGAGCGATTCTGGCCGACCCCCGCATCCTGATTCTGGACGAGGCCACTTCGAGTCTCGATTCCGAATCCGAGGCGCTGATTCAGGAAGGCTTGAAATACCTGATGAAAGGCCGCACGACTTTTGTGATCGCACACCGGCTCTCTACGATTCGCCGGGCCGAACAGATCCTGGTGGTCGAAGGGGGGCGCATCGTGGAGCGCGGCACGCACGAATCGCTGTATGCGCTCGGCGGCCGCTATTGGGATCTATACACGCGCCAGCACGGCCTGGAAGCCAACCTGTTCCTGGCGCCCGGCGAGGGCGATTCAATCCCGGAAGCCGAGAAGGGCGGCGGGTCGAAGCCGGATGGCGCGGGCGTGGGCGAAGCCATGCGATTGATACGCGGCGGATAGCCACGAATTTTTGCCCTTTTTCCCAAACAAGCTTGTGGTACACTATATTTTCATGTTGTCCGCCCCAACCAGCTCGTTTCGATTTAGCTACTGGTGGTACTTTACCGTCTGAATCGCGACGAGTGGGCTGAAGCAGTAAGATTTAAAGAGCAACCCACTCGAAAGAGTGGGTTTTTTGATTTTTAGGAGACCCCAGGAGACCGCGATGATCATTTCGATGAGGCTGCATGCGACCAAAGAGGAGATTGACAATGTCCGGGAGCGCATTGAGGAGTTTGGCTACAAAGTTCACTCCATCGCCGGTGAGGAGCGCGTCGTGATCGGGGCCGTGGGACAAGGCGACGTCACCGCGTGCCTGGAGTCTCTCGAAGCCATGCCCGGCGTCGAGCGCGCCGTGCGTATTTCCGCGCCCTACAAGTTCGTGAGCAAGGAATTCCGCCCGGAGAAGACCCAAATCAAAGTTCGCGACGTGGTCTTCGGCGGCGACGAATTCATCACCATGGCGGGTCCCTGCTCGGTGGAAAGCGAGAAACAGATCCTCGAAAGTGCGGAGCTGGTGGCCAAGCATGGCGCGAAGCTGCTGCGCGGCGGCGCGTTCAAGCCGCGGACCTCACCCTACGATTTTCAGGGCCTCGAACTGGAAGGGCTCAAGCTGCTCGACAAAGCGCGGCGCGCCACGGGCCTCGGCATCATCACTGAAGTGATGAGTGACCGCGATGTGGAAATGGTGGCAGAATACGCCGACATTCTCCAGATCGGCGCGCGCAACATGCAGAACTTTTCGCTGCTGAAGACGCTTGGCAAGTGCGGGCGGCCCATCCTTCTCAAGCGCGGCCTGAGTTCCACTATCAAGGAATTGCTGATGTCGGCGGAGTACATTGTCGCCCACGGCAATCCGGATGTGATGCTGTGCGAGCGCGGCATCCGCACGTTTGAAACGGTTACACGCAATACTTGCGACATCGTTGCCGTCGCCGTGCTGAACGAAATGACGCACCTGCCGGTGATCCTGGATCCCAGCCATGCCACCGGCAAGCGCAGCCTGGTGCCACCCCTGGCCCGCGCCGCCGTCGCGATCGGAGCCGACGGTATGATCGTCGAAGTGCACCCGCAGCCCGAGAAAGCCATTAGCGATGGCGCGCAGTCTCTCGATCCCAAGCAGTGGGCCAAGATGATGCAGGATCTGCAACCTTACATCGCGCTGTGGAAGCAGTCGCGCGTGCACGAAGCCGTTGCCGTTTAGGCTCCCCTAAGTGCGGCTTCGCTTCCAGCCCTGGCAGCTCGCGCTCCTGGTGGTGGCCCTGTGTGCGGCCGCCGTGGGAGTAGTACGCTGGTTGCGGGTTTCCTCGCCCTATGATGCTGAGCGGTTGCTATCAGCCCTTCCGATGGAGAAGGCCACACTGGTCTACATAGATACGGGCCTGCTGCGCAGCAGTGGAACGCTGGAACTGCTGGCTGGATCGAAGGCTGTAGAAGAGCCCGATTACCGCAAGTTCGTGGAGCAGGCGGGCTTCGATTACCGCACGGACCTCGACGCCGTCGCCGCCTCTTTTGCAGAAGCACATGTCTACGCCACGCTGCGCGGCCGGTTTCGATGGAAGCAGTTGACCGCCTACGCGGAAAGCCAGGGCGGAGAGTGTCACTACTCAGTGTGCACGATGCGCGGCAGCACGCCAGAGCGCAACATCTCTTTCTATCCGCTGAAGCCCGACGTGCTGGCGTTAGCTGTATCCACCGATCCGCGAGCTGTCACCAACGTCGGCGCGGGAAACGGCAAGATCGAACTGCCCGTGCCGATGGACCCGGTCTGGATCTCAGTGCCTGCCGCCGCATTCAATCGGCTGGACGGATTTCCCGACGGCACGCGCGCGTTTCTGAGCCCGCTCGCTCACGCCGAAAAGGTGACGTTCGCGGTGGGTCCCCAGGGAAATCGTCTGCAGCTTCGTCTGGAAGTAGCCTGCGCGAGTCTCGATGCAGCGGCGGCCTTGGCGAAGCAGTTTTCCGGCATCACCGGCCTGCTCAAGAGTATGATCGAACGCGAGCACATGACGCCCAATCCCCGCGACCTAAGCGGTGTGCTGGTGGCCGGCAGTTTTGAGCAGCGTCAATCCACTGTGATCGGCACCTGGCCGGTGGAGCGCGGATTCGTCGAAGCTTTGGCCTCAGGCCAGATACAATAGGACACCATATGGAAGCCCGCGTACTCGCATTTGTGCTGGCCGGCGGCAAAGGCACCCGTCTCGAACCGCTGACGCGCGATCGCGCCAAGCCGGCGGTCCCGTTCGGCGGGCTCTACCGCATCGTCGATTTCACCCTGTCGAACTGCATCAACTCCGGCCTCCGCAAGATGCTGGTGCTGACGCAGTACAAGGCCCGCAGCCTCGACCGCCACATCCTCGGCGGCTGGGGCTTTC
>CAZDGT010000382.1:0-2926 GCA_964504905.1 uncultured Bordetella sp.
CAATCCGGCGCTGGAGCGCATCGTACTCAAGAAGCAACAATACCTGCTGGAACCGGAAGAAACCGAGACGCCGGAGCCGCTTCCAACCGCCGCGGCGCTGCTGGCGAAAGAGCCGCTCGCTCCTTCGTCCACTTTCGCCGCGAAGTTGCAAGGAGCGCTTAAAGGCGAGTAGCGAAACTAGCGCCGGACGAACAACGTCCCGCACCACACAGCGAGATAGCCCAAAATCACGCTAAGTGCCACATTGGCGAAACCCATCCAGCGCTGGCCTTCGTCCACAGCTTGAAAGCTTTCCCACGCGAAGCTGGAAAAGGTGGTGAAGCCACCCAGAACTCCAACCACTAATAGCAGGCGAAGGTTCGGACGCGGGTCACCGCGTTCCGTGAGCAGCGGCAGCAGGACGCCGATCAGAAAACAACCCGTGACATTCACCACCAGCGTGCCTAGCGGAAACCGCCCGCCAAAACGCTGCATCACGGCAGTTCCGATCGCATAACGCGCCAGTCCGCCCAGCCCCGCGCCCAGCATCACCATAAGGTAGCGGCTCATATGCGGTGGAAACTCTTAAGGATATCGCGCGTGGAGTAGCGCAAGGCAATCGGACGTCCATGCGGACAGCTCATGGGCGATGAAGTGGCGGCGAGGGCGCGGAGAAGCCAGTCCATTTTGGCGGGCTCCAGGCGCATGTTGATCTTGATAGCCGCACGGCAGGCAATGGACGCCGCCATTCCGCGGCGCAGATCGTCGAGAGAAGCTTTGCGCAACTCCTTCTCGGAGATTTCAAGAATTTCAAAGATCACTTTCTCGACATCGCTTGGTCCGACGCCCGCAGGAGCCGATTTCACCGCCACCGTGCGGTTGCCGAACGGCTCGGTGTCGAAGCCCAGCGCGTTGAGTTCTTCGGCGATGCGCGCATATTCAAGTTGCTGCGCCGGAGTGAGCTGAATTACCAGGGGCATCAGCAGACCTTGTGTTTCGACGGCGTTCCTGCCACGTGCTGCCAGCACTTGTTCAAACAGGATTCGCTCGTGGGCCACGTGCTGGTCTATGATCCACAATCCATCGCGACCCGCGGCGATGATGAAACTGTCGTGAATCTGGCCCAGGGGGCGGAGATCCTTTAACGCTTCGAGGCTTTCCGGCTCCGGCAGTATACCGCCCGGGAACAAGGGGCCGTGAGTATCTGGAACCGCGAGCGGTGCGTCCGAAAACTCAAAGCGTGGCGGCGGGGACGGCGGGCGATGGACCGTAAATTCGGGTAGAGCAGACGGATGTTCTGGCGGTCCGGCGGCCCCCGCTACCGGGAAGCTCATGTTCTCCACGCGCTGGGTGAATTCCGAATACGGCAGCACCGCTGCCGGTTGCGCAGGTGACGGGATGCTGGAAACCGGCCGCTGGGCCATCAATACGTCGCGGATGGTGTCGCGCACAAAATCGTGTGCTAGCGATCCGTGGCGGAAGCGAACCTCGGTCTTCGATGGATGCACGTTGACGTCGATTTCCTCCAGATCGCAATCCAGAAACAGCAGCGCGAAGGGATAGCACGCCGGAGGCATCAGGTTGTGATACGCGGCCGAGAGCGCATGCAGCAGCAACTTGTCGCGGATTAAACGTCCGTTGACGAACAGATAGATGGAATTACGATTGAGTCGCTGCACCTGCGGGCCACTGACGAACCCGCGCAGGCGGAAGCGGCGGGGGCCGGCCTGTTCATCCTCTAACGGCAGCGGGAAGGAGCGCGACTGGTCGCCGAGGTCCAGCAGATCTTCAAGTATCTGGCTGCCGAAGACCTGGTAGACACGCTCACGTAGCGTGCCGACCGGAGTTACATCCAACAAATCCGAATTGTTGTGACGCAGCAGAAAGCTCTTGTCGGCGTGCGCCAGGCTGTAATGCGTGACCAGCGACGCCACGTGTGCGATCTCGGTTTGCTCCGTGCGCAGGAACTTCTTGCGCGCTGGGACGTTGTAAAACAAGTCGCGCACCGTAATAACGGTGCCGCCGGCCAGCGCGGCGTCCTCACAGCGCAAGATCTTACCGCCCGCCAGCTCGACCGTGGTGCCTACGGCTTCCTCGCGTGCGCGTGTTTCCAATAATAGTCGCGACACGGAGGCGATCGACGGCAGCGCTTCCCCGCGGAATCCAAGAGTCGCGATGGAGAGCAGATCCTTGACGTCGGATAATTTGCTAGTCGCGTGGCGCTCAAAAGCCAGCAGGGCATCGTCGCGCATCATGCCCATGCCGTTATCGGCCAGGCGAATCAGGCGGCGGCCACCGGCCTCGACATCGAGGCGGAATTCGCTAGCCCCGGCATCGAGCGAATTTTCGAGCAGTTCTTTGACGACGCTGGCGGGGCGTTCGACCACCTCTCCCGCTGCAATTTTGTTCGCGACGATGTCGGAAAGAACACGGATACGGCCCATTCGAAGGGAGCTTACCCCTCGGCCGGAGTGAAGATGGAATTGACGGCAAGGCTGCCGCCGAAGAACAAAGGTATTTGTTGTCCGGATTTATATGTGATGGTGTGGCCGTCGGGTGTCGAAACCTCTATCTGTTGGTGGTCGGTATCCACTACCCAAAATTCCCGAGAACCATTCTCCGGGCACACGTTCCTTTTGTCCAGCATTTCGGCTGCGGTGTTGGATGGAGACAAAACTTCCACGACGAGATCCGGCGCGCCCATCAGATAGCGATCGATGCCGTCCCAGCGCTCCTTGGAGAGATACGCGACGTCAGCACCCCAACACTCATTTTCCGGGAGCGGACGGTATGGCATTTCTGTGTGAACCACCCCCGCGTTTCCGGCGGCGCTCTCGAGCAAATGGCGAAGCTGCCATTGCGCTCGGACGTGCGGATGTTCTGGAAATGGCACTTTGACCAACTCTCCATGGTGGAACTCATAGCGGTGCCCTGGCGGATTCGGGAT
>CAZDGT010000383.1:0-8280 GCA_964504905.1 uncultured Bordetella sp.
CCAGTGAAGGTATCCGAGGATGCGATGGCCCTTCATAAGATCCGTTTGTGTTCGTCCATCTGGCGTCACCAATCGCGCGGTTCCATCCTCTGTCTTATATGCAATCCATTTGTTGTCGGGAGACCACGTAGGGTTCGTTCCCCGTCCCAGCACTACTTTATGTTTCGAGCGCAAATCAAGTTCGATGATTTGTCCTTCATGGGCATACACTACAGTTCGATTGTTTGTTGACCACCCCGCGCTGGGGAGAAGTCCGGCGGCCAACCCGGACTTGGCTATCTCGGGTTCGATCATTTCAGCCTGATCAGAACCCACCGTTGCGAGAAAGTACCCGCTCGGGGTTCGCGTCGATGTTAAATGCGATGTTTCAAATAGCAGTTGCTTTCCGTCAGGTGACAACCATGGTTCGAGATTAGGGAACTTAACTTCAGCCGTCGAAACGATCGAGCCATCAATTCGCTGGATCGTCACACCTCTGTCATCAACTACGATCACCTTAGCCCCATCCGAGGAAAAAGACGCCGAGTAAACAGGGCGCCGCCACACACAGCTGATTCGGTCTGCATCAAAAGGAATGATGTCCACCAAATTGCCACGGACTCGTGAGAGTGCAAGACCGTGATCTATGGACTTATTTCGGAGTTCGCGAGCAAGATCATTTTGCGCTAGCGCCACGGAACAGCTTTGGAGAAACGCCCAGATTATTACAACTCCCGCAACCCGAGAAACATTCATTTACGTTGCTTCCCTAGATGGAGAATACCATCCACGAGTATTGGGAGGCAGGCCAACAAATGTGTCCAGTGTCCTCGTGATACGATTCCCGCATGCCCCGACGCCGCCGCGTGACTCGCACTCATGTAATCGCCAATCTTCCCAACTCCGTCGAGCTGACGAAGCGCAACAGCAAAAATTCCATGACGCTTGAAATCCGCACCGGAGATCTGTTGCTCGGAACTCTCGTCATGGGGCGGGGAAGCGTGCAGTGGTGGCCCCGCGGCAATAGCGTCCACGCCCTCAAGAAAACCTGGAAGAGCTTCGCGGCCGTACTCGACGAGCACATGTAACGGTGCGTCACCAACCGCCGCGTGCCTCTATCTTCCGCGCGTGCACCATATCGCGAATTGCCTCGCCCCTTCACCGGCACAACGTGCCCTACCTTGACCGCATGAGAGTCCGTCCCACCCACCGGGGGCTAAGGGCCACGTGAGCGGAATCCTAGGCACTTCCGCAAAGCGTAACAGCGGTGAGGTAGTAGCGGAGAACTGGAACTCCGTCCCGCTCGGTAGGAGATCCTTCAAGATCGCCGGGTTCCCCAATGGGGAACTTCACGGGTTAATGCCGGCTCGGGCGCGCGCCACAGGAAATGAGGGTGAAAACAATTAAGCTTGCATCGCAGCGAGTTCGGCCAGATCTAGCCGGCCCGTATAAATCGCCATGCCCAGCGCGGCGTGGACGTTCATGGCTTGCAGCTCGCGGATGTCGTCCATCGTCGTGATGCCGCCCGCCGCCGTGATCTCATGCCGCGTTGCCGCGCGCAGCCGCCGGAACCACTCGAGGTCCGTGCCCTGCATCATGCCCTCTTTATCCACATAGGTGCACAGGAAGCCGCCGCACAACGGTTCCAGCCGCTGGATCACTTCTTCCGCGGTGAAGTCGGTCGCTTCCTGCCAGCCCTGCACGACAATCTTGCCGTGCTTCGAATCGAGCGCGATCAGGATCCGCTCCGGGCCCACCGCCGCCGCGATCTCTTCCATCACCGGAGTGAACGCCGCGGTGCCGACGACGATTCGGTGCGCTCCCTGATCCAGCAACCGGCGGGCGCGATCCGGCGTCCGGACTCCGCCACCGATACGGCATTTCGCGCGCGATGCCAGCAATTCCACCAACGCCGAGTTCTCGCCCTTACCCATCGCCGCATCCAGATCGATCACCTGGATCTCCGGAAACGCCGCGAACCGCCGCAGCATCTCCAGCGGAGCGTCGCCCTCCAGCGCCTTATCGCGGCCCTGGACCAGTTGCACCACTTTGCCATCCATCAGGTCGATGCAGGGCAGAATCATCGCCGGACCTCCACTCCGTGTTGCGCGAGAAATGTCTTAAGATCGCCGACCGTATAAGTGCCGTAGTGGAAGATCGACGCCGCCAGTGCCGCGTCCGCACCCGCGAGAACCTCAACAAAATCTTCCGGTTTGCCCGCGCCCCCGGATGCGATTACCGGAATGTGTGTTGCGTTACGGACTGCGCTGGTCAGTGCGCAATCGAACCCGGTCTGGACTCCATCGGTGTCCATCGACGTCAGCAGGATCTCCCCCGCGCCCAGCGCTTCACCGCGCGCGGCCCATTGGACGGCGTCGATGCCTTCGTCATGGCGACCGCCCTTCGTGAAAACATTCCATCCGCCATCCGGGCGCTTCCGGGCATCGATTGCCAACACAACTGCCTGCGCGCCGAACTCCTGCGATAGCTCGCTGATCAATTCTGGACGCCGCACCGCCGCGGTATTGACACTGACTTTATCCGCGCCCGCGTGCAGAATCTTTCGAGCGTCGTTCACCGAGCGAATGCCTCCGCCTACAGTTAGGGGAATGAAAACCTCACGCGCGGTACGCGCCACAACGTCAACCATCGTCTCGCGGTCGTCGCTCGACGCCGTGATGTCCAAAAACACCAATTCGTCCGCGCCCTGCTGGTTATAGCGAGCGGCCAACTCCACCGGATCGCCCGCATCGCGCAGGTTGACGAAGTTCACGCCTTTAACCACGCGCCCACCGGTCACATCGAGGCACGGAATAATTCTCTTTGCCAGCACGCTTAGCTCTCCACGAAATTACGCACGATCTTCAATCCCAGGTCGCCCGACTTCTCCGGATGGAACTGCACGCCGCAGACGTTGTCTTGTTCCAGCACCGCCGTGTAGGGGAGTGAATACTCGCACGTCGCGGCCGTCGCCGGGATCACCGGAGCATAGTAACTGTGCGCAAAGTAGACGTAGGGCTTGTCCCCGGTGTCGCGCAGCAGCTTCGACTCGCGTACGCGTTCCAGTTGATTCCAACCCATGTGGGGGATGCGCATGTCGCCTTGAAACCGCTTCACTTCGCCCGGATAGATCCCGAGTCCGCGCTCTTCCGGAGCTTCTTCACCCGACGTAAACAGAGCTTGCAAGCCCAGGCAGATTCCGAGAAACGGAACGCCAGAGCGGATTGACTCGATCAGCGCACCGCGCACGTCCAGGTCGTCGAGAGCGCGCATCATTTGCCCGAAGTGTCCGACCCCTGGCAGGATGAGTTTAGTTGCTTTGCGAATTCCCGCCGAATTGCGGATCAATTCATATTCCGCTCCAATTGTGCCCAGCGTATTCTGTACCGAGCGCAGATTCCCGGCTCCATAATCGAAAATCGAGATCATAGAAGTCCCTTGGTCGACGGCAACTGATCCTTCAAGCGCGCGTCGGCCGAGCACGCATAACGCATCGCGCGCGCGAAGCACTTGAAGATCGCTTCGATCTTATGGTGGTTCGATCGCCCGTACAAGACCTTGGCATGCAGATTCGCCCCCGCGTGATTTACGAACCCGCCGAAGAAATCCTCCACCAGTTCCGTCTGCAAATCACCAACCAAGCGGACTCGCACGCGATCTTGATACACTAGCGCGGGGCGCCCTCCGAGATCGACGGCAACAACCGCCAAAGTTTCATCCATCGGCAGCACGAAATAGCCCGCGCGATTAATGCCCTTGCGATCCCCGAGAGCCTTGGCGAACAATTGGCCTAGCGCGATACCGACGTCTTCGACGGTATGGTGCTGATCGACATCCAGATCCCCGGTGGCTTTGAGCTTCAGGTCAAACCCGCCGTGCTTGGTGAACAATTCCAGCATGTGATCGAAGAAGCGGATGCCGGTTGAGATATCGTAAGTGCCCTGACCATCGATTGTGAGGCTGCCGCGGATCTGCGTTTCCTTGGTGATGCGCTCTACGGCTGCCCTGCGGGTTTTCATAGCGCTCCCTCAATCTCATTGATGTTTTCGAGAATCGCCACGGCGTTTTCCTGCTGGAACAGGGCCACCAAATCGCCGCGTTTGGTATGCGTGTGTGCGGCGATCCCGATGAACGGAACTCCGGCGGCGCGGGCGCAGCGAGCATCGTCGACTGTATCGCCCACGTACCATAACTTTTGTCCCGGCCTCTGCTTCTGAATCATAAACAGACCTTCGGGCGCGGGCTTCGCGGCAGCTACGTCGTCGGCGCAAATCATCGGATCAAACGCAATATCGGGCGCAAAGCGCCGCAGCGTGATGTCCGCTTCATAGCGCAGACGGCCAGTGAAGAGCGAGAGGCCGTAGCGCTCGGACAGGCGTTCGAGCAGACCCGGCTGCGGGAACCAACTCTCACGGGTGATCAATCCGGTGCCATTTTTACCCAAAAAATATTCATTGAACTTCTCGATTACGGTGTCGTAATCGATCTGCACGCCGAAATCGGCCGCGATTTTCTGCGACAAAGCCCAGTCGTTATTCCAGCCACCTTGGTTCTTATAATCCTGAATGGCGTCGCGGGTAACCGTTTTCCCTGTAAAGTACCGGACCGTCTGAACGATCGATTCCCGGTATGACTCGGTCACTTCGGCCAAGACGCCGTCCATGTCGAAAACGATTAGCGAGTCCACAATGCCTCCAGTTCACGCAGGAAGCGCTCGATCTGCGCCCGATTGCCGATGGTGACGCGGACGCAACCGGGAATTTCATAGCTGCGGTCGCGAACCAGGACGCCGCGGTCCCGTAGGGCATCGCGGATGGGAACTGCACGGTCGCCGACGCGGAACAGGACGAAATTCGCTTGGCTGGGGAAGAAAGGAATACCCAACTTGCGGAGCCCTTCGTAAACCATCTCACGCGCTGCCAGCACTTCCTTCACATAGTTCGCGATGTGCTCGCGATCCTGGATGGCCGCGCGGGCGGCAAGCGCTGCAAGCATGTTCACACTGTAGGGCGATTGCGCTTTTTGCATCCAGCGAACGTTTTCGACTGACGAGAACAGGCAACCGCACCGCATCGCGGCCATACCGAACACTTTCGAAAAGGTTCGGCTGACGAAGAGATTGGGATACTGCCGGAGCAGAGGCAGCGCGGTGACGCCGGAGAATTCGAAGTACGCCTCATCAATCAAGACGGCGGCGTCCGGAGCGGCGTCCAAGACGCGGCGGACAGCGGCCAGATCCATTCCGGTACCCGTTGGATTGTTCGGATTCGCAATCAGAATCGCGCGCGTTTCCGAGCGGATTGCGGCGATGAACTCCTCGAGCGGAAACGCCAGGTCCGCCGGAGCGTAATCAATCTCACGAACGCTGGCACCCGCCAGTTCTGCATAAAACTTATACATCGCGTATGACGGTTTCAGAAGCAGAACGTCATCGCCGTCATCGACGAAGGTGTTGATCAACACTTGAATCGCTTCGTCGGTGCCGTTGGAAAGCAGCAACTCTCCGGGAGCGACGGCGAAGTACGCGGCGAGCTCGCGCATGGCATCGACGTATTCCGGGTAAACGGTCAAGGCATCCGCCGACAGCTTTTCCTTCAGGTATTCGATCACTTTGGGCGAGCAGCCGACCGTGTTCTCATTGAAATCCAGGCGCAGCTTGCCTTGGCGCCCTCCGGTGGGCGGATGATAAGGCGCCATCTTTTGGACGGCGGGGCGCGGAGTGGGGCCTTTACTCATTGCGCACCTCCGCCGAACGCGCGTGTGCTTCCAAGCCTTCGGCGCGTGCCAGCGCCGTGATCGCGGGCGTCAAACTAGCCAGCGCTTCGCGGCTGAGCTCCTGCACTGCAATCACTTTTACGAAATCGGCGGCGGAGAGACCACCGCGTTGCCGGGCGGCTCCGGATGTAGGCAAAACATGATTGGGGCCGGACGCGTAATCACCAGCGGATTCAGGACTCGCGGCACCCACGAAAACCGCCCCGGCGTGCCGGATCTTCGCGAGCAGACTGCCATCGTGCAGCGCCAGGTGCTCCGGCGCGAGAGCGTTGGACATTTCGACAGCCTGGTCTAAACTGTCCAGCACCACGATTGCGCCATTAGCTTCGATGGATGGGCGGGCGACGGCTGCGGTCGGCAGAGTTGCGAGTTGCGCGTCGAGTTCTTGGGCGACAGCATCCGCAAGACTGCGAGACGTAGTCAGCAAAATCGCAGACGCGTCCACATCGTGTTCCGCTTGCGCGAGCAGATCGGCGGCGATCCAGCGCGGGTCGCCATCCGCCGCGATGATGACGATCTCCGTTGGACCAGCGACGAAGTCGATTCCCGTCTCGCCCGCGATTAGCTTCTTCGCGGCCGCAACATATATGTTGCCGGGCCCCACAATTCGGTCGACTTTCGGGACCGTATCTGTTCCGTAAGCCATAGCTGCGATGGCCTGCGCACCGCCCATGCGGAACATGTGCGTGACACCCAGCCATTGCGCGATGCCCATGATCTCCGGGCTGGGATTGGGACACGCCACACAAGTGGTGGCGACACCCGCGACCTGCGCCGGAATCACCGTCATCAGGAGTGTCGACGGCAGGGGATAGCGGCCAGCCGGAACGTACGCGCCCATGGCGTCGAGAGGACGCACGATCTGTCCCAAGCGGCGTCCGCCAGGGAAGTCAGTGAACCACTCGCGCGGAAGCTGGGCTTCAGCATACTCACGGATGTTGTTCGCGGCGGTCTCGACTGCCTTCAAAAAAGCCGGCTGCAAAGTTCCCCGAATGTCGATTCGGACGGTGGAGCTTTCAAAGCCATCGAATTTGCGCGCGTATTCTAGCAGCGCGGCATCGCCTCGTTCGCGCACGGCGGCCAAAATGGGCGCGACAATACGCTCGGCTTCTTCGAGACGCACGGTCTTGCGCTCGATAAGCGCGGATGCTTCTGCGGCGGTGAGTATCCGAATCATTACATTATGATTTTGTTCAGCGGATATTCGACGATCCCCTGCGCGCCCGCAGCTTTGAGCCGGGGAATAATGGTGCGCACCGTGGATTCTTCGAGGATGGTATTCACTGCCAGCCAGCCGTCTTCGCTCAGGGTCGAAATGGTAGGGCGCTTCAACGCAGGCAGCACCGCGAGCACCGCATCCAAGTTGATTTTCCCCACATTGAGCATCAGGCCCACTTTGCCAAGAGCATTGATGGCGCCTTCGAGCAGCATTCGCATGTCTTCCAACTTCTGGCGCTTCTCGGGATCTTTCCACGACGTGACGTTGGCGATCAACTGAGTGTTGGATTCGAGAACGGTCTCGATAATGCGAAGTTTATTCGCGCGGAGCGACGAGCCAGTCTCAGTCACTTCCACGATGGCGTCCGCCAGTTCCGGAGGCTTCACTTCAGTGGCGCCCCAACTGAACTCGACTTTCGCGGTGACTCCGTTGCGTTCGAGATAGCGTCTGGTTGCGGCAACCAATTCCGTCGCAATGATCTTACCTTGCAGATCCTTCACCGATTTGTAAGGCGACGATTCGGGCACCGCAAGCACCCAGCGGACTTTTCCGAAGCTCTGTTTGGCGTAGATGAGATCGGCGACATTCTCGACCTTGGCTTCGTTTTCTTCCACCCAGTCGCGGCCAGTGAGGCCGGCATCAAGCACTCCATCTTCGACGTAACGCGCCATCTCCTGTGCGCGGATCAGCATGCATTCGATTTCAGGATCGTCGATGGCCGGGAAGTAGGAGCGGCTGCTGGTGGTGATCTGGAAGCCCGCGCGGCGGAACAGATCCACCGTGGCGTTTTCCAGGCTGCCTTTGGGAATACCAAGTTTGAGTTTCATGATTTGTAGACCGCGTCCGGATCGTACGTCTTCTGCTCGCTGACTTTCCATTCGCCGTTTTCCAGGCGGCGGAAGAAGCAACTCTGATAGCCTTCATGGCACACGCCGGGACCCTGCGCCTCGACCTTGACCAGCACCGTGTCTAAATCGCAGTCGGTTGAAATATCCTTGACAACCAGACGATGGCCGGAGCTTTCGCCTTTCAGCCAAAGCTTGTTGCGAGAGCGGCTAAAGAACGTCGCGAAGCCGGTCTCGACGGTCTTGCGGAAGGCTTCCTCATTCATGAAGCCCACCATCAGGACGCGTCCCGACTGGTGATCCTGGATCACGGCCGGAAGGAGCCCATCGAGTTTTTTGAAATCGAGTTGCATAATTTACCCCAAAAAGAAAGCCCGCCAGAATCAACCGGCGGGCTCTCAGATACGATCAAAATCGGTGTGTGATTAAGAATGAGCCCGTCGCGGCATGGGATGCCCGTGG
>CAZDGT010000384.1:0-21059 GCA_964504905.1 uncultured Bordetella sp.
TCAAGTGGTTTGTCGACGGCCTGGTGAATGGTTCCCTGGGATTTGCCGGTGAAGAGAGCGCGGGCGCTTCGTTCCTGGCGAGGGACGGCTCGGCATGGTCGACCGACAAGGATGGCATCATCGCCGCGCTGCTTTCTGCCGAGATTACGGCGCGAAGCGGGAAAGATCCCGGTGAGATTTACGAAAGCCTGTGTCAGGAATACGGGCGTCCGGTCTACGAGCGCATTGACGCGCCTGCCTCGGCTGAGCAGCGTGCGCGTCTGGGAAAGCTGTCTCCGCAGGATATTCCAATTTCGGAGTTGGCCGGCGAGCAGATCCAGGCGGTGCTCACGAACGCGGCCGGCGATGGCAATGCTATCGGCGGAATCAAGGTAGTGACCAAAGACGGGTGGTTCGCCGCACGGCCCTCCGGCACTGAGGATGTATATAAGATCTACGCGGAGAGTTTCCGCGACCGCGAGCACCTGCAGCGAATCCAAAGGGGAGCCCAGGCACTGATCGGGCAAGCGATGGTACCCTAGGAAACGCCGTTGAGCGTGATCGCATCGTGTAAACATGACGAACGCGGAACTTACCAAGCCTTTTGAATCCATCGAGAGTGCGCATGAGTTCGTCGCTCTGCTGGAGGAAAGCATCCAGGAAGCCGCGGATGATGTTCGCGGACATCTTCGGGAAGCCGAGGCATCGCGGGACGAACGCCAAGTGCGAGCCCTGAATTTGGCTCTCTTCAAGCTGACGCAGCTCGCCACGCAAATGAATAAGGGTCGCCGCGCGTTGAACGATCTGCGCAGCATCCGGCGCTTGTTGTTCACCGAGCGCGATGCCGATGATTCGCCGGAATTAATTCAAGCCGCGGCAGCCGGTGAAAACAGTTCTACTTGATGAACACCGCTCGCTTGATGTAATCGAGGTTGGGAAAGTGCGGCTCCAGGTAAGCGTTGGTGCCATTCTCGACGCGGTTGGGATCGATGAATTTTCCTTCCGGCATCATTTCGCCATAGCCAGAATAGAGCTTGTCGATGACACCCATACCTTCGACGACTTTGGCGAAAGGCACGAAGCTCTGCGCGTCCAGACCCGCGTTGTCAGCTAGATTGATGAAGATCTCGGTCGCGCGCGTGTTGGGATCGGACTGTGCGAAGGCGAGCGTACCGCGCACATTCTTTTCCTTAGGCGGATCGTCGAGGATGAAGTATTTGCGCCAGCGGTCATGGACGTCGTAATCCTTGTGAACACCAAACTGGGCGATGAAGCCCGCCACTACGCGGAAAAAGCGGTTCTGGTCGAAGTAGCGCATGCGGACCAGCTCGTGAAAGCGGTCCACGCCGCGCGGCGCCCAGGACCTGGTGGCCTCGACGATGAAATCGCCTTTGGAGGTTTCGAACTTCACCCGAAAGACATCAGGTACACCCGGCTTTTCTTCTTTCTTGCATGCAGAGAGGAGCAGCGCGGTAGCTGCGGTTAAAAGTTCGCGGCGGTTTCTCATCGTTCAAGATTGGGCCGATCCCACTGGGCGAGTTTCGCACCGGCCTCATAGGTGCTTTGGCAGAAATCGAGAATCGTTTGACCCGGCGAGGGCGCGGTGCGGGCGTCGCTGTACTTTAATATGAACTCGCCAAGCTGTTTGTCCCAATAGGCCGCGGCGGGGCGCACGGGCTCCGCGTCAAGCCCAGGAGGGCTCGGCGCGCTGTAGGCGTAGAATGCGGCTTCCTTGAAGCGGCGGTCTCCGGGCCAGAATCCGCAACTGGTCACTTCGTGCGAGTACGCCTCGCGAGTTACGGGGTCTACGCCTTCGCGCTGCGGTGCGGCGCGGCCCGAAAAGCGCGTGACAGCAAGGTCGAACGATCCCCAGAAAAAATGCACCGGGCTGCACTTTCCTAGAAATCTAGAGCGAAACTGCTTGAAGGCACGGTCGCAGTTGATCAGGATGTGATGAAAGCGCTCCACATACTTGGCGTCATACGACGCGTGGTGCTGGTCTTTGTCGAAAGGAGTTTTGTCATCAAACTCCACGGGCGTGCGGTGAATGCGGACTTCAACGCCGAGGCTCCGCAGGGATGCCATATATTCAGAGTAAAAATCGGCTACCGAGCGCGGATAGAGTCCCATGGCCTGTTCTCTGCCGCTGCTGGCCCGGAGCCAGATCTTGTGCTCCACGAAATCGAAGTCGATCGAGAATGCCCCCGCGGCGTAGGGGATTGCGGAAGTGGTCAATCCCCGCGGCGTGACGTATAGCGGCACATTCCACCAGTGATTTTCGAGTGGCGTGAGCGTCAGCCGGGTCTTGCCGACGATCTGCGTCCACATGTGGAGCGTGTCGCAGGTCCCCTCCCACTCGCCAAATGGGAGAGCAGGCCAGTCAACCGGATTCACTTCAGCGAGACTCAAGGACTACCTCATCCACGTAGCACCAGGCCCAGTCCTCACCGGGCTCCAGCGATTTCACGAGAGGATGCTTGGTGGCGTGAAAGTGCTTGGTCGCATGCTTGTTTTTGGAAGAATCGCAACAGCCGACGTGGCCGCAACTCAGGCACAGGCGCAGGTGGACCCAGGTGTCACCCATCTTCAGGCATTCTTCGCACCCACGGGTGTGTGGTTTTACGTTATGAATCTGATTGAGGTGAGAACAGCCGCTCATCTTTCTATCTTAAGACTTGATCTTCAGCAGGCGAGCAGCGGTTTCGCCAAGGATCGCGCGGCGGTCAGCGTCACTGAGTCCGGGTGTTTTGAACACTTGATCTACGGTAGTGGTGCTCCAGGCAAAGGGATAATCAGTCCCCAGCATGATCTGACTGGCGCCGCATTCGGCCACCAGATGGCGCAGTCCCTCGGGCGTGAAGATGATCGAATCGAAATAGAGCTGCTTTAGATATTCCGAGGCGTTCTTTTTCTTGTCACCGCACGAGTCTGGAAATCTGGTGCAGGCGTAATCCGAGCGGCCAGCATAGGTCGGCAGATACCCACCGGCATGAGACGCACAGATCTTGAGGCCAGGGAAACGGTCGAGGGTTCCGTCGAAAATCAGGTGGGAGAGAAAAATGGTGGTCTCCAGTGGATGCGCGATGACGTTGGTCAAGCCGCCACCGCCGGCGAGCCGCTTGCCGAGCTCGGGAACGCCCAAAGGGTGCATCAGGATCAGGCATCCGAGTTCTTCCGCCTTCTTCCAGAAAGGATCGAACTTGCGAGCGGACAACTCGTCACCATTGACATGGCCCCCGATTCCGGCGCCGCGCAGGTTGTACTTTTTGACTCCCTCTTCGAGTTGCTGAGCCGCCAGCTCGGGATACTGCAAGGCGACGGTGGCGAAGGCGACGAAACGATCCGGATATTTCGCGCACAGGCCCGCAAGTTTTTCGTTCTGCAGGTCGATCACCTTGCTGGCGAGATTCTCATCGAGCGAGTACCAATTGGAATTGATACTAAGGGCTTGCATGTCGGTGCCCCATTCGTCCATGGTGCGAAAACGCGCGGCCGCGGCTGCTCCGTCAATAATCCCGGCATCGGCGGGGTCAAGCTTCAGGCCCATCATCGCCCAGGCTTCCGGAACGATGACGTGAGCGTGGACGTCTATGGTTCTCACGCGGCGTCCGCCCACGATGACTTGCCTGCGCCGTTGGGCGGGTTGCGCGTGCGCGTGGTGGTCCAAAAGACTGCAGCCGGCGAAGGCGATTCCGGTAGCAGAGGCCGTGCGCTTGATGAACTGCCTGCGGTTGGTCATAGTAATCCTCCGGGCAGTCTATCATCAATCGCTAAGCGCAGAAGAACTAACCGTCGGTCTTAGCTCCGCTGCCTGTGGAAGTGGCGAGGCGGTTGCGGAAGGAGCGTCCGGTGTCGGCAATTTTGGGCGACGCGCTACGGCTGAGATCGGGGCGGCTGGCTTCGCGAGCGGCCTCTATTTGCTCAGGCGTTCGGACATCGGGCTCGGAGAGCTTCACTTTTTCTTTCGCGCGCGCCACTTGACGCTTGTGCCGCTTGGCTAGTCGCTTGTCCATACCTTAACACTACACCCATCGCGCCTATGCTTTGGCGTTCCCACATCGCGGCCCCGGGGCGGTTCCTACCATAGGCTGAAACTGCCTCAGGGCAGAAATGGAGGATCTCTTATAACATGGGTGAACCAATCGTTGTGTTTCCGCCTTCTCCGGCTGGTAACTGAGCTGGTGATGATGGGGCGCTGGTCCGACCGGCGCCCCTACGGCTCAACGAGTACTATAGGTCCTCCACAAAACCACCTGCTAACATCACGGCGTAACACATTGGTAGAACAGCAATGGCTGCTTTCGGGAGAAGCCTTTGCCTGATTCTCACGCTGTGGATGGCGGGTTCACGCACCCCGACGGTCATCCCGCCTAGATCGCCTGATTCTAGCCCTTGGTGGGATCGGGACTCCCTACAAATCCAACGCGACGCGCTGCGCTTGCGCAAGGCGGGAGATTTCCGCGCCGCCGAAGCCCTGTATTGGAAGGGCTACGGAGAAGCCGTGCGTCGCAACGATCGTCTGGCCGCGGTGCGCTACCTCATGAGCGCGGGCGGCTGCGAATTGCTCGTATTTCAATACCGCGCTGCGCTTGCGACTTTCCTGCAAGCCCGTCAATTGGCAAACGTGGCCGGCGATCGAGCGGATCTGGGAGCCATTGCCGTCAACCTTTCCAGTCTCTATCTGCAAATGTGGGATCTTCCGGCAGCCATGCACGCCGCGGAAGAAGGGCTGCACTACGCCACGGATGCGTCCTACTTTAGACCGCATTTGCTGGTGCAGCTGGGGCGACTACACAGCACCCTTTCCGACGGCCAAGCGCGTGCGTTCTTCAGCGAAGGCATCGAGGCTGCGCGAGTTCGCGGGGACTTCGTGCTGGAGGCGCTGGCTTGGGATCTACTCGGCGAGGAGCACCTTTCCTCGGAGGATTTGCCGGAGGCCGAAACCAGCTTCCTGGAGGCATTCCGCCTGCGGCGATTCTTCCGCGATAGCGAACTCGGCCTGTCGTATGGACATCTAGGCGCTCTGGCGTTGGCGCGCCACGATTTCGGCAAGTCCGAATGGCTGACCCGGTTGGCTCTCGAAGCCGCTCACCTTGGCAGACCCACCTGGCCGGAGTATCTGCTCCTGCAGCAGCAGGGACGCATTCGTCTTGCCCGGGGAGACACAGACGCAGCCCTGAAGGATTTTTCCTTAGCCCTGGACGCCACCACAGACTGGCGAACCCAGGTTCTTCCGGCGCGGTCTTCGCTTATCAGCGCCAATGTCGGACTCGAACAACAGATTTTTCATTCTTACGCTCAACTCGCGGCCGAGCGGGCATTACAGACTGACAATCCTGCTTTGGCGGCCCGTGCCTTTCAAGCCGTGGAGATGAATCGTGCTGCGAGCCTTCGTGAAAGCTTGGCCTTGGCAGGAGTTTGGCGAGAGAAACTTTCCCCAGAATATTGGGAGACGCTGGCCCGATTGGCTGCAAGGGAAGTCTCCTCGGTCGCGCATGAGACCACAAATCGTCTCCTTTTGAAGCTGACAGAAATGGAAGCAGAAGCGGGAATTGGTCTTCACACAAAGAAAAGAGAGAATTTTCGGAGCAGGATTTCACTTATACATTTTCAACGAGTACTAAGGGATTCGGAAATATTCCTCAGCTTTGAGCTAGGGGAGAAGGAATCTTACCTGTGGGCGGTCAGCCGAAGTTCGTTGCGGTTATATCGGTTACCGGCCAGGCGGGATATCGCGAAGTCCGTGCAGACCTTTCGCGAAGCCTTTCTCAAAGGCGGTCCAGAGGCCGCCCGGTTGGGACAGCAGTTGTATCGGCAACTGTTCGGACAGCTCAGGCCTAAAGAGACCCGCAAGCCAGCGTGGCTTTTGTCGCTGGACGGAGCGCTTTTTGACATCCCTTTCGCCGCGCTCGTAACGGAGCGCGAGAGCGGTAACACGGTGTATTTAGTGGAAACGCATTCCTTGCAAACCGTTCCGGGGGCGCTGCTGCTCAGCTCGCCCGTGGACTCCGCATTCCGGGGCGATCGGGTGCGCGGCGAATTTCTGGGCGTGGCAGATCCTATCTACAACCAGGTGGATCCACGCTGGCGCGGAAGCGTTGCCGGCCGCGACGCCACAGGCCAACTACCGCGTTTGGTGGGAAGCCGGGATGAGGTCGAATCCAGCGCTGGAAGCTGGGTGGCTGAAGGCGGGGCCGCCCTTCTGTTACAGGGTTCCGAAGCACGGCGAGGCAACTTCTTGCGCCAATTGGAACGGCGTCCGGCGGTCATTCATCTGGCCACGCACGTCCTCTTTCCCACAGCTAGCCGCGAACAAGGGCTGATCGCATTCGGTCTGGGTGAGTGGCGGAAGGCTATGGCCCAACCGGAGTTTCTCACTACCGCGGAGATTGCGGGGTTGCAGGTGCCCGGTGCGCTTGTAGTCATGACCGGTTGCGCTACGAGTAGCGGGGAACCGCTATCCGGCGCGGGGCTTCTGGGATTGACGCGGGCTTGGCTGATGGCGGGCGCCAGCAGCGTGATCTCTACCGCGTGGCCCGTCGAAGACACGTCGGGAGCAATATTCCCGCGCTTTTATTCTTATTTGCGAAACCACTCGGCGGCCGAAGCGCTTCAGCTAAGCCAACGAGAAATGGCGCAGTCCGATAGCGGGCGCCGGATGCCGGCATCGTGGGCGTCCTACCAAGTGACCGGAGGACTCCATTAGCCATGCTCCCACCAAAACCAGATGGAAGCACACCACCCAAGTCCGGCGAGGCACCCGCTGACAGGGCAAAGTTTCCACCCGAAGCGGCCGGGGTATACGCGGGCTGGGCAGTGCTGGTCGAGCGTATTCGCACCTGCCAAACGGATGGGATGGCGGAACTGTATCATTTGTTCTCGAAAGGCGTTCGCTTTTACCTATGCCGTCAACTGGGCATCCAGGAACTAGACGACAAAGTTCATGACATCTTCGTAGTCGTAGTGCTGGCAATCCGCCGGGGCGAACTCCGTGAGCCCGAACGCCTGATGGGATTTGTGCGGACCATCGTCCGGCGCCAGGTGGCCGCCCACATAGACAAGGCAGTCCAGGCCCGGCGGGAGCAGATGGACCTGGAAGCCAGCTCTCGTGTTCCGGACCCTAGCGAAAATCCGGAGGAGGCGGCTATCGTTAACCAAACGGAGGACTTAATACGAAGAATCTTGGGCGAGCTATCGAGCCGCGATCGCGAGATTCTGACGCGTTTCTATCTTCACGAAGAGACCCAGGAGGAAATCTGTTCTGAAATGATCCTGACCGAGACCCAATTTCGCCTACTCAAGTCGCGAGCCAAGTCCCGGTTCGGAGAACTCGGCAAGAAAAAATTGGCTCGCAGGGCTTTGAGCGCAATTTCTATGAGAACTTCGGCGGCTGCGTCCCACTAAGCAACAGAGTGCCGATTCGGCACCGCCGGCTAGGTACCGGCCCGGTTCACTTACGATGCCCATTGGGGCAAGTTCGTCCGCCTCGGTACGGCGCGGACACGTGGAGGAAAGCATGTCGTCGGACGTTCGTTCCCCGATTCCCGGCCACGCTACAGAAGAGCTTCTTGAGGAATATGCCTTCGAACGCGTCAACGAGCCGGAACTGAGCTGGCTTGAAGAACACTTATTGATCTGTCCGCAGTGTCGATCCGAGTTGCTCGCCATTGATGAATACAAGTCCGCTATGAAGGTCGGCTTAGCCGCGCTCGAGCGCGATCCACTGGCTTCCCTTGCAATGCCGCGTTCCCGAACGCTCCGGCCCCGGTTTGCACTTCCCGCTATGTGGATGGCGGCCGCCGTCGTGATCACGCTGGCGGGCGCCAGTGTCACCGCGCTAGTCCACTCAGTGGGAGCTACAGGGTCGGAAGCAACGGTAAGATTGACGGCCTTGCGCGGAGGCGAGAGTGACGGCGCCGCCCGCGCGCCATCCGGCCGCCCTTTGGTTCTGGTCATCGATCGAATAGCTCTGTTACCCGCCCTCTCCTATCGCGTGGAAGTGATAAATTCTTTCGGCAGCGAAGTCTGGAGCGGCAGTGCGCAAATCGGCGATGAGACTCTCTCCGCGCGCGTCACGGAACCGCTCCGCTCCGGCGTATATTGGGTGCGGCTCTATTCCGGGGGCGGGAAACTGCTGCGCGAATTCGGACTGCGAATCGCATAGCGGGCGTCGCGGCAGGGCTAAAATAAAAGCTTGGAACCCCGACTGCCCGCGCCAGCCCTTCGCCACGATTGGACGCTGCCCGAAATCGAGGCGATTTACACCGCCCCGCTACCCGATTTGGTCTTTCGCGCGCAAACGGCGCATCGCGCCTATCATTCAGCAGACGAAGTACAGGGATGCGTGCTGTTGAGCATCAAGACGGGCGGGTGTCCGGAAGACTGCGCCTATTGCCCGCAATCCGCGCACTACAAAACAGACGTCGACCGGCAAGGGCTGCTGAGTGTCGAGGAGACACTGGCCGCCGCCGAAAATGCCAAGGCCCAAGGTGCGACGCGCTTCTGCATGGGCGCGGCGTGGCGCGATATCCCGAAGGGCGAGCAGTTCGAGCGCGTGCTCGACATGGTGCGCGGCGTGCGCGGGTTGGGTCTGGAAGCATGCTGCACGCTGGGCATGTTAACGGACGAGCAAGCCGTGGCGCTCGCGGAGGCGGGCCTCACCGCATACAACCACAATCTGGATACTTCGTCAGAGTTTTATGGCGAGATCATTAGCACGCGCACCTATCAGGACCGGCTGGCGACGCTCGACCGCGTGCGCCGATCCGGCGTGACGGTGTGCTGCGGCGGCATTATCGGGATGGGCGAAAGCCGGCAGGAGCGTTACCGGCTGCTGCGCGAACTGTCCTCACTCGATCCGCACCCGGAAAGCGTGCCCGTCAACATGCTGGTGCGCGTGGAAGGTACGCCGCTCGCGAACCAAAAGGCTGAAGATCCGCTGGAACTGGTGCGCATGATCGCCGCCGCGCGGATTCTGATGCCCACTTCGATGGTGCGCTTGAGCGCGGGACGACTTTCGCTCTCAGATGAAGCGCAGGCGTTGTGCTTCCTGGCGGGCGCCAACTCGATCTTCATGGGCGACAAACTGCTGACCACGCCGAACCCGGAGGCCAACGCCGACCGGGAATTGTTCGACAAGCTCGGCATGCGTCTAATGCCCGCGGAGGCCGCGGACCAGGTCCATGCCTGATTCGCTGGCGGGGCGGCTAGCACGGCGCCTCTCTGAAATTGACGGGCAAGGTCTGCGGAGGACGCTGCGACCACCGTCGGGCATCGATCTTTGTTCCAACGATTATCTGGGGCTGGCGAATCATCCATTGCTGAAGCAACGGATGGCGGACACCGTGATCGCGGAAGGCGTGGGCAGCACCGGCTCGCGGTTGCTGCGCGGGGAGCGGAGCAGCTTCCATTGCGTGGAAGAGAAGTTCGCGCGGTTCAAAGGGACCGAGCGCAGCCTGTATTTTTCGAGCGGCTACCTTGCGAATATTGCGGTTCTCACGACGTTTCCTGAAGACGGCGACGTGATCTTCGCCGATGAGCGCAATCACGCGAGCCTGATTGACGGAGCCCGATTGTCGCGCGCGCGTCGTGTTGTGTTTCCGCACAACGACGTCGCGGCTCTTGCCAAATTATTGGGCGAAGACGCCGACGAGGGTCAGAAGTTCGTGGTCGTTGAGTCGCTATTCAGCATGGATGGCGATGCCGCTCCTCTGCCGGAGTATGTAGCGCTGTGCCGGTCCGCTGGCGCTGCACTGATCGTGGACGAAGCGCATGCTGTAGGAGTCTATGGCGCGCGGGGAGAGGGTTTGGTGCGCGACGGCAGCGATGTTTTCTTGTCGATCAATACAGCGGGCAAGGCCATGGGCGTAAGCGGGGCGTTTGTAGCGGGTTCGCGCGATGCGATCGAATATTTGATCCAGCGCGCCCGGACGTTTATTTTTTCGACGGCGCCCCCACCGGCGGTCGCCGCCGCACTGGCCGCCAGCCTTGAGGTGATCGCTAACGAGCCGGAACGGCGTGAGCGCCTGTTAGCTCTCGCAAGCTACTTGCGGAAGCGGTTGGGACTCGAAGGCGACTCGCCGATCGTTCCTGTCATCATCGGCGAAAACGAACGCGCGGTTGCCGTTGCAAGTGAATTGCAGGCGGCGGGGTTTGACGTACGTGCGATACGTCCGCCTACCGTGCCAGCGGGAACGGCGCGCTTGCGCATCACGGTCAACCAGGAACTGAGCGAAGAAGCCCTCGAGCGATTCGTCGAAGCGTTGGCAATCGCGACAAGAACATGAAGGGTCTTTTCGTCACCGGGACGGATACGGGCGTCGGCAAAACGGTTGCGGCGGCGGCGCTGCTGCATCGGTATCGCGGCGTAGCGCCTGTTCGCTATTGGAAACCGATCCAAACAGGCATCGAAATCGATGACGACACCACAACCGTGCGGCGGCTGGGAGCCTGCTCCGAGGAAGAGATTTTCGCCCAAGGTGTTCGCTTGCCAAAACCCGTTTCGCCGCATCTTGCCGCGCGCTGGGCCCAGCAGTGTATCGATCTGACGGCACTACGAGGACTGCTTCCAGACGATGGAACGAGTTCGATCGTCGAAGGCGCGGGCGGAGTGCTGGTCCCTGTCAATGAAGCGCAAACGATGGCGGATTGGATGGTGCATCTGGAGCTTTCCGTCCTGGTAGTGGCACGCTCTGGCCTCGGAACCATCAACCACACGCTGCTGACATTGGAAGCGCTGAATACCCGTCACCTACGGGTCGCGGGCGTGATGATGATCGGCGAACCCAATGCGGATAATCGGGCAGCCATCGAGCAGTATGGGCACGTGCCGGTGATCGCGGAAATGCCGTTCCTAGTTCCGCTTGATCCGGGGTTGCTGGCGGCTTGGAGCGTAACGCACCTTGATACGCAAGGACGTTTGCTGGAGTGGCTTCGGTGAGCCTGAACGACCGGGACCGAGCGCACGTCTGGCATCCCTATACGCAGATGCTGACGCAGCCGCCGCTGCTGCCCATCGTGCGCGGCGAAGGTGTGTATCTATACACCGAAGACGGACACAAGATCCTCGACGGGATTTCCTCGTGGTGGGTGAATATCCACGGGCATTCGCATCCCAAACTGAATGCAGCGCTGGCGGCGCAGGCTCGCGAGATCGAGCACGTGGTCTTTGCGGGCTGCACGCATCGTCCTGCGGTTGAATTGGCGGAGCGGCTGGTGGAAGTGATGCCCCAGGGACTCCAGCGTGTCTTCTATTCCGATAATGGATCGACGGCGGTGGAAGCTGCGATTAAGATGGCGGTGCAGTATTGGCGCAATCGGGGCGAGCCGCAGCGCACCGGACTGATCACGCTGCATCACGCGTATCACGGCGATACCGTCGGCGCGATGTCCGCGAGCGAAGACTCGGTGTTCACGCGGGCGTTCACGCCGCTGCTTTTCCCTGTGGAGCGTGCGCACGCGCCTTATTGTTATCGCTGCCCGCTGGGACTGAAACGGGCGTCTTGCCGTATCCAATGTTTGGGCGATCTGGAACAGCGGTTGGAAGAACAGGGAGATCGCGCTGCCGCCGTGTTGATCGAGCCCATGCTACAAGGCGCAGGCGGCATGATCGTCTGGCCGTCCGCGTTCCTGGCAGGTGTTCGACAACTCTGCGACCGCTATGGCGTGCTGATGATTGCAGATGAAGTTCTCACTGGCTTCGGTCGCACGGGCCGGATGTTCGCGTGCGGCCACGCACATGTCACGCCAGACATTATGTGCCTGTCAAAGGCTCTCACAGCAGGCTATTTGCCGTTAGGAGTAACTGCAGCGACCGAAGCGGTGTACGAGGCGTTCCTGAGCACTGATCGCGGCCAGACATTTTTTCATGGGCACTCCTACACCGCGAATCCGCTGGCGTGCGCGGTGGCCGTAGCGAGTCTTGAACTTTTCCGAGAAACCGATGTCCTGGGACACGTCTTTCGGCTTGAACAGCACATGCGCACGGGCTTGGAGCCGCTACGCCCCCTGCCTGGTGTTGGCGATGTGCGGGTGATTGGCGGCGTCGGAGTGGTGGAACTGGATGGCGACAGCGGCTACCTGGCGGACATTGGCCCGCGCTTGGGCGCCGCATTCCTGGAGCGCGGTCTTCTGCTGCGCCCGCTAGGCAACATCGTATACTTCATGCCACCGTATGCCATCACGGAAGCCGAAACTGAGTGGGCTCTGGAACGAATTCGCGAAGTTCTGGGGTCCGTGTGATAAATTCGTGAGTTGCCAGCCATTCTCTTCCCCGTCACCATTTTTTTAAGCGCCTTTCTCCTGTTTCAGGTGCAGCCGATGATTGGCCGCTTTGTGCTGCCATGGTTCGGCGGCGGCCCTGCGGTGTGGACCAACTGCATGCTGTTTTTCCAAAGCATGCTGCTGGCCGGATATGGCTACGCACACTGGCTGGGATCGCGCCGCAACCAGAAACTTCAGTCTTGGGTTCACCTGACACTGCTGGCGGGGTCGTTGGCATTTCTGCCGATCGCTCCGCGCGCGGCCCTCTGGAAATCCACGACGGCGAGCGATCCATCCGGACGTATTCTTCTGCTACTGGCTGTGACCATCGGCGGCCCATATCTATTGCTCTCTTCGACAACGCCGCTGCTGCAGCGTTGGTTCCACCTGACGCGTCCCACCGAAGAACCTTGGCGTCTGTATGCGCTCTCGAACCTGGGATCGTTTCTAGCGCTGTTCAGTTATCCGCTGGTGCTTGAGCCATATTTCAGGCTGAGCGCGCAAACCTGGATCTGGTCCGGGCTGTATGTCGTCTTTGTCGCGCTCGGCGGTTGGGTTGCGTGGCTGATCCGCGGCGCGCTGCCCGCTGAGGCCGACGCGGCGGTCGTGTCGCCAAGCATCAAACCCTCGCTTCTCGATATCGGAATGTGGCTGGCGCTATCGGCCTGCGGCTCCGTATTGCTGCTAGGCACCACCAGCCAGATCACGCAGGAGATCGCAGTGTTCCCGTTTTTGTGGATCGCGCCGCTGTCCATTTACCTGCTCACATTCATTCTCACTTTTGAAAGCGACCGTTGGTATCGGCGTGGCGTTTTCGCAGTACTGGCGGGAGTTCTCGCGCCGGTGACCTGCGCGGTGATCAGCCTAAGCGTCGCGATCTCAGTTTGGAAGCAGTTCGCCGTCTATCTGGGAGCACTGCTGGTGACGTGCATGGTATGTCATGGAGAACTCGCGCGTTCGCGGCCATCGCCGCGGCATTTGACGTCTTTCTATCTGACGATCGCCGCGGGCGGAGCGCTAGGCGGTGTATTCGCCGCGATTGTGGCTCCACGCCTCTTCAGCGAATTCAGCGAGTATCCGATTGGCTTGGCCGGCGCGTGCGTTCTCGGATTCCTGTGCTGGATGCGCAGCGGCGCGCTCGCGCAATGGACCGGGCGGAATTTCGCGGTGCGAGTTCCTTTAATGGCTCTGATGTTCGGGGGATTCATTTCGATCTACGCGGCGGCCATTAACAAGCAGCCTGGAATCGAGGCGCGCCGGAACTTCTATGGAATCTTGCGTGTGGTAGAACGCCGCGATCACAACGGTTTGTTACGCGAGCTAAGCCATGGGCGAGTCCAGCACGGGTTTGAGTATCTGGATCCGGAAAAGCATTCGTGGGCGACCACCTATTATGGGCCGCATAGCGGCGTCGCCCTCGCTATCGACGCTCTACCACACCCGCGCCGAGTAGCCGTCGTGGGCTTGGGCACGGGAACGCTAGCCGCTTGGGGCCGGGAAGGCGACAACTACCGCTTCTACGAAATCAATCCTAACGTCGAACCAATCGCGCGCGAGTGGTTCACGTTTCTGCAAGACTCCAAAGCCCGTACCGACGTGGTGCTGGGCGACGCTCGCATTCAACTCGAGCGGGAGTTGGCAGCGGGCCACTCGCACGATTTTGATCTGATCGCAGTGGACGCGTTTTCGGCCGACGCCATACCGATGCACCTCCTCACTGCTGAGTGCGCGGAGATCTATCGCCAGCGTCTGGCGCCGGGTGGCATACTGGCTCTCCATATTTCCAATCGCTCACTCAATCTGGAGCCGGTGACACGCGGCCTGGCGAAGTATTTGGGATGGCAAGCGCGAATGGTAGTGATCGCAAAGGATCTGTTGGATGAGGACAAGGGCGAGAGCAATTCGCGCTGGGTGCTGCTCACTGAGAAGAGGGAGACTTTCACGCACTCCAAAGTCCGGGACACGCTAGTGGGGTGGAGTACCTCGAAAGACCCTGTGATCACCTGGACCGACGACTTCGCCAGCCTGTGGCCGATCTTACGGTTTTAGGAGCCCGTAAAAGCAAAACGCGCGCACCCCTTTAACGGGATGCGCGCGCAGGGAGAAAGTTCTCGCATACTAGCGACGGGCCATCTTCACTTTCGGAGTGGCCAGGTAGCCGGTCACATGATCTTTTGTTACCTGATTGATCACGATTTCATACGGTTGCATGTTGCCCGAAACATAAAGCTGGACGGGCTCGTTGATGGTCTTATCTTTCTTCTCTACGTGCCGGTCATCGGCCAAAACGTCCAGCGTAAAGCGGCTGCGCTTCGGATCGGCCTTTTTCAGCGCCAACACGATGTCGCCGACCTTTTTCGGAGAGGCTTTCTTGTTGATGTCAAACTCGAAGTAGTTCCGTTCGCCTAACGCACGCAGCGTATCCAGATCTTTCGAGTTTGTCGCGATCAAGCCGCTCATCACACCCATGTCGCCCATCGCCCGCTTCAAATCGGCGCTAGTCTTCTGGATGTCGCTCTGCGCAGCAGTGAGATTGGTTTTCACCTCTTCGACGTTGGCTTTCACGCCATCCACATTGCTGGCGACTTCGGTGAACTTCGAAGTAGTGGTGTCCTTGATCTGCGAAAGCTCGCTAGCCACGGCTTGCTGTTGCTCACTAAGTTTGCCGCTCAGGTCTTCGCCCTGCTTGTGGGCTTCAGCGCGCGCGCGCCGGATGGCGACATTGGCGGACTCGCTCACGCCTTTCACTTCCTGCTTCATCTGTTGTTCCAGGTCCTGCAGGCGCTGACGTTCCTGCTCCAGCAATGTGGTGGTGGCTTCGTTCAACTTGGAAATCTGAGTTTGCGTTCCGCTCTGCGTGCGATTGATATCGTCATTCAGATGGTTCGCGCGAACCAGCAGGTAGCCGTCTCCGGCAAGCGCGACAGCCAGTCCTGCCGCCAAAATTCCAATTGCCGTCTTATGACTCTTCGTAGAGTCCTTTACCACTGTCCGCGTCTCTTCGAATTCGTTCTGCATTTTGCGCTCCTTGCGGCCGCCGTTCTCAACTGGCCTGCGGACCTGGAGAAAGCACGCGATATGCCAAAAACGGAGGAGCCCCGAAACGTTTGATACTACTGGGCTATTTGGATGGCGACTTGAATCTGCGGCCCGTAATACTTACGGCCGGTCGGTAACCAATACGACGTCAAGCGAAGCTAGACCATTTAGTTCCGCGTGAATGGGGACGCCTAGTGGAGCTTCGACAATTCCCGCATAGGACCCCGTAGTGACGATCTGTCCTGCCTTGAGGCCCTGCCCGCGGCCGTTCAGGAAATGCACTAGCCAAGTAAGCGATTTGAGCGGGTGGCCGCTGGGGTGGGGGTGCACTTTGTCGAACAGCGTTCCAGTATCGGTTCGAACGGTGACGTGCAACTGCTCGAGCGCGTGATCGAGCACGTTGGGAATTACGGGTCCAATGAACAGCCCGTGATGGTTGTAGGCGTCCGCCAGAACCTCGGGAGGCGTCGCGGAGGCTTTATCGGCATAGCGCGTGGTGATCAGTTCCAGCACCATGCGCGCCTCTTTGATCGCGCCGCGAATCTCTTCGTCCGTGTAGGGTGTAGCGCGCGGTGGTAGATCGTGCGCAATCACGAAAGCAATCTCCGGCTCAATCTCCCCTTTGGCCCCGGGCACCGCACAAGGCGACGAACGAAGGATTGCCGAGGCCGGAAGCGCCGCCACTATTGGACCGGTGACCGGATTGGGAGTACCGCATTTCCATCCACCGACGGTCTGGCCGAGCAATTCCAAAACTCGTTGGTGAATCGCGACAGCGGAGTCGGTATCCGAGGGCCTGCAGGCCTCAGGGATGCATGGCCCCCGGGTCTTGGCCTTGCGGGCTGCCAATAAGTGGTGGGCGGCCTGATCGATCTGTTGTGGGGAAAGCATCGGACTAGTGGTCCGCCTTGGTTTCGACGTGTCCGCCGAACTGGAAGCGTAGCGCGGATAAGACCTTGCCAGCGAAGTCGCCCTCGCCACGCGAAGTAAAGCGCTGGTAGAGAGCGGCGCTCAGTACTGGCGCAGGTGCGGATTCTTCGATGGCAGCCTGGATGGTCCAGCGGCCTTCGCCGGAATCGGAAACGCGTCCCGAAAAATTCTCCAAACCCGGGCTGGCGGTTAACGCGGCGGCCGTAAGGTCCAGTAGCCAGGAAGCAACCACGCTGCCGCGACGCCAAACTTCGGTAATGTCGGCAAGGTTGAACTGGTATTGATAGTGTTCGGGGTTACGCAACGGCGTGGTCTCGGCGTCAATCGTGCGAGTCTTTAGGCCGGCGTCGGCGTGGCGCAGTATGTTCAGCCCCTCTGCATAAGCCGCCATCAGGCCATACTCGATGCCGTTGTGAACCATCTTGACGAAATGGCCCGCGCCAACGGGACCGCAGTGAAGGTAGCCGCTTTCGGCCGTACCCGTGGAGTCCGCCCGTCCCGGAGTGCGATCGATATCGCCGCGTCCGGGCGCCAGCGTCTTGAAAACGGGATCGAGGTGCGCGACTATATCCGCCTCGCCGCCGATCATCTGGCAATAGCCGCGTTCCAGTCCCCACACACCGCCGCTGGTGCCGACATCCACATAGTGAATACCTTTAGCGGAGAGCTCCTGGGCGCGTCGAATATCGTCGATGTAATAAGAGTTGCCGCCATCGATCAGGATGTCGCCGGATGCGAGCAGCGGCACCAGCCGCGCGATCATGCTATCCACCGCCGCCGCGGGCACCATCAGCCAAATGGCGCGAGGCACGCTCAGCTTGGCGACGAAATCATCGAGCGACGACGAGCCTGCCGCTCCTTCGTCCGACAACTGCTTCACATTCGCGGCATTCAGATCGAATACCACGCACGATTGTCCGCCGCGACTCAGCCGGCGGACCATGTTGGCTCCCATTCGGCCAAGGCCGATCATTCCTAGTTGCATCGTCTCCCATGGTATCGCGCCGCGCGACGCACAAAATAAAACCCCCAAGCCACGATAGCGGCTTGGGGATTTCTCCTCCGACTAACCTAATTCGCGTTGCAGATTGCACTGCGACTAACTAAATTTTAGGGCCTGCCTGCAAGCTTGGCAAGTAGATAATTTGAATGGACTTTATAGGCGCTAAGTGCCTCACGATCAATGCATTGACTATAGATAATTTCGATTGACCCTATACAGATGTTTTGCGCCGCCTGCGACGGCCTTGCGTGATACTGATTGAGTAGGATATAGAATGGCCGCCAGCGCGGGAATCAGCAGGATGGAGAAACTACAAGTCAGCCCGGCATGGAACGGGATTCGGCAGGATTTTTACCTCACAGGCGATGCCGCCGCCGTGCAAAGCCGGCTTACCAGCGTGATTGATGACATGTCGCTGGAAGCGTTTCAATCCACGCTCCTTGCAGCATTTCCCCAAGGCGTCGCCATGCTAGCTGTGGGTGGCTATGGTCGCCGCGAATTGTTCCCTTTCTCCGACATTGACATCATGATCCTGCTGGAGAATGAGTCTCTGGCGGGGAGGCTCAAGGAATCTCTTTCCGAATTCATGCGCCTGTTGTGGGACGCTGGATTGCGGCTTAGCCACTCCGTCCGAACGGTGAGCGATTGCGTGGAAGTGCACGATCAGAACCCGGAGTTGAACGTGAGTCTGCTGGATCGGCGTTTGCTGGGGGGTGACTCTCAGGTGCATGCCACGCTGGAGGCGCGGCTCCCGCTGTTTCTCACCAAACAGGGACACCGGCTGACCAAACATCTATGCCAGTTGACGCGTGTCCGGCATGAGAAATTTCAACATACGTTGTTCCACTTGGAGCCGGACGTGAAGGAGACCCCGGGTGGATTGCGCGATCTGCATTTTATCCATTGGCTTTCGGGGCTCCGTCCGGAGTTGCGCCCGGAGACATCGCTGGCGGAGCCGACTGCATTTCTATCATCTTTACGCTGCTTCCTCCATTTCGAAGCGGGCCGCGATCGCAATATTTTGACCTTCGAAAGCCAGGAATTGGTGGTGCATCAGCCGTTTTCGCTTGCGAAAACTCCACCGCAGTGGATGCGCGAGTATTTCAAGCACGCGGCCAAGGTCTCTCGCGAGGCGCAGCGCACGCTGGATGCTTGCGAGAAAGCGGAGACATCTCTGTTCAACAGCTTCCGCGATCTGCGCTCCCGGGTATCCAATTCGGAATTCACCAGTTCCCGCGAGCGCGTATTTCTTCGTAATCCGGCGCGTTTAGCCAGCGATCCGGAAACGGTATTGCGACTGCTGGAGTTTGTGGCGCGTCACGGTGTTCCCCTGGCGGCCGAGACCGAGCGCCGGCTGGAGGGAGTTCGCGAAGCTTTCGCCGCTTGGCTTCAGGTTCCACGTCCGCTGTGGCGTTCGCTCAAAACGATTCTGGTGTTGCCACACGCGCCCATGGCCCTGCGTGTTTTGCAAAATACCGGGTTGATGCAAGTGCTCTTCCCTGAATGGGAGAGTGTGGTCAGCTTGGTGGTGCGCGACTTCTACCATCGCTACACCGTGGACGAGCACACACTGGTGTGCATTGAGCAACTGGCCGCACTGCGTTCCACGCAAGAGCCCACGGCACGGCGCTTCGCGGGAATTCTCTCGGAAGTGGACAACCCCGCGGTTCTCCTCTTCGCTCTGCTGTATCACGATGTCGGCAAGGGAGCCTTTTCTGGGCATCATTCCGACTTTTCGCGCGAATGGGCGCTGGCCGCGATGAAGCGCATGGATGCTCCCCAGGAGGAGCAGGACACTGTCGCGTTCCTGGTCTTGCATCATCTGGCGCTTTCCGAAGTGATGACAGGCCGGGATTTGAGCGACCCTACGACAGCCCGCCTTTTGGCTGATCGTGTCGGAACGATTGAACGCTTGAAAATGCTGGCGGTTTTGACGTATGCCGATATCTCCGGGGTAAATCCGGGCGCCATGACGCCATGGAGACTGGAGCAGTTGTGGCGCGTCTACCGGGTAGCGCAACACGAGCTTACGCGTGAGTTGGAAACCGATCGGATTCAGGAGGTCCCCGAAAATCTGGCTTCCCGCGCCGAGTTTTTGAAAGGTTTCCCAGTGCGTTATCTGCGAACGCATTCGGCGGCGGAGATTGAAAGCCACACCAAGCTTTACGAACTGAGCCGCCCCACCGGCGTGGCCGTTAAGCTGGAGCACATAGAAGGCGCTTGGCGTGCGACGATTGTGGCGCGGGACATGCCCTTTCTGTTCGCTTCGCTAGCGGGCGCGTTTTCCAGCTTCGGCTTGGACATTCTCAAAGCCGAGGCTTTTTCGAATGCGCGGGGCTTAATTCTCGACACCTTCGTTTTTGGCGACCCGCGGCGAACGCTGGAGCTGAATCCATCGGAAGCCGACAGGCTCCTGGAATTGATTCGCAAGGTAGCCACCGGCAAGACCGACGTAAGAATGCTGCTCAAGAATCGGCCGCAGCCGGAAGGGAGGCGGGCGTCTGAGCCACCCAGCGTCCAATTCGACTCCGACGCGTGCGCCACAGCAACATTGGTGGAAATCACCACGGAGGACCGTCCCGGCCTGCTCTACAACCTGGCGACAGCATTTTCTTCGGCGGCTTGCAACATCGACGTGGTATTGATCGACACGAAGGGCCACCGCGCCATCGATGTCTTCTACGTGGCGCATCAGGGGGCGAAACTCACGCCCGACACGCAAGCCATGCTGCGGGAGCGTTTGCTGGCGGCGTGTTAGCTCGCGGTAGCGATGCCCAATCACTTGGGAATCGCCACTAGGTAGTCGGTGATCGCCTTGAGTTCATTCGGCTTGAACTGGAAGCTGGGCATGATCGAGTTAGGCGAATGCTTGGGCGGGTCCGCAAAGTGCTGCTCGATCCAGGATCGCTCGCGCCGCTCGCCCACGCCATTGAGAGCGGGGCCCAGCTCGTCGCCTATTCCGTTGAGCCGGTGGCAACTCCCGCAGTCGTTCTCCTGGTAAACCAAGGCGCCTTCCACCATGTTCTGCGGAGCGGCCCGCAAGGCGTCCACGGCTTTGTCGCCGCGCGTGATAACGAAGGCTGCCAGCATCTGCCCCTGCCGGTCCGTCAGCGTGCCGTGGGCGTTCGATTTTATGTGGGCTTCCAGCCAATCCAGCGGTCGCTGCGGTCCCGCTCCCTCCTTCCCCAATTGGTGGCAACCGCCGCACTGTGCCTTGCGGAAATAGCCGACCGAAGCCAGGTCCCCGGCGGGTATCTCCTGCCAAGGCTTGACTAGCGACATATCCATCTCGCGCGTTTCCGGAGTGGTGGCGATCGCGCGCGCCGTCAGGCCCGCCCAAAAGATTGCCGCCATAGCCACCAACCCGATGGCACTCGCACGCCGGCGGACAGTGTCCATGTGGCCCTGGTCAATGAAAGGAATGACAATCAGCGCTACTACGGCCATCAGAAGTATCGCTGCGCCGTATGCTTCGAGTGGACCCTTGAACAGGAAAAGAAAGTACCACTGCGGACGCGTGACATAGCTCTGGTCTGCCGGATTGGCGAGATGTCCCAGGGGCAACCGCGCTATTACCGACATGGCGATCAGAGCAGCGCACCACGCGAAGATGGCCAATGCGTCCTTCACTACCCGGTCCCGATAAGACCTTCTCTCCCGGTGTTTCCGTGCCAGATAGATGTGAACCAAGACTAGCAACGCAGTGAGCGGGGGCAGAATCTGTACATGCGCTACGTGGAATCGTGCGATGTCAATTGCCCCTGGAGCCACGCCGAAGATCCTCAAGATCGCCGCTGTTCCCCAATACGCACGGTTGTCCCAGGGGAGTAGGGACCCGCTTAATCCG
>CAZDGT010000385.1:0-11715 GCA_964504905.1 uncultured Bordetella sp.
AAGGTAGCCGAAAACACCGGGCGACTGGGGCTCTCCCCATAAATTTCAACGCCGTTTTCCGCCGGCTCGTATGCCAACATGCCCGCGGAGGAAACCGCCGGACGAAACATACGCAGCGCGGAGTGTATCGCAGCAGCGGAGCAGGTGAACGCGCCCACGCGGATTCCCGCTTCCCCGAATAGCGTGACGAAGCGCTCGACGACGGCGCGACGCGTGATGGCGATTAGCACGGAGGAAGTGCCAGGAATCCGCGCCCAACTCGCCGCCACATCTTCTTCGCGGTAGGGATGCAATCCTTCCATCTGAAACTCGATGGCCGAAGGCAGGTCTTTGTCGGTCACGCCGGGCAGCGCCAGGTGGCGGACGATTACCTCGCGCCGCGGCAGCAGCACCGTAGCCGCTATATGAGCGCAGCCGTGTTTACGGGCGAACGCCGAATACTCGGTGCCCCATACGCCCGCAGCGTGATGCATGGCATCTTCGAAGGAGAGCGTTCCTAAAACGCGCGCTCCGCCTGGATGCACGCGCACCGCAGTCACGCGCAGGGACTCGCCCCCGTGTGGCCCTACTACTTCAATGCCCACTCCGTGCCCGAAAGTCAGCCATTTTTTCAGCCCATCGGGAATCACGGTGCGAAGAAGACTCATGGTTGCGAGTCCCCCGAAAAACCTGGCTGCCCTGGAACATTGCCGCCGCGAACGGTCATGCCGGGGTATGGCGGCAGAGCGGCTTGCGACCAGGCGTCATCGTACCAACGCAAAATGTGAAGGGGCTGCGGCGATTTCCGGAGATCGAACAGTTTGATGGTGGCAGCAGCGGTGCGGACAACGTCTGAATATGCGCCGTCGGGGCGGCGCAAACGGGCGCTGGAGCGCAGCGTATAGATCGAGAATCCGGAGCCCATGCTAATGCGGGGGGGTAGCGTGGTTCCAATTTCCTGCGGATCCTGAAACGGACGCTGCTGACGCGCGGCTATGATCGAGGCCGCCATCTCCGGCGTCATCCCCATTGCCTCCATGAGCGCGGGGCTAGCGGTATTCACGTCGAAAGGCCCCAGCGATCCCCACACGGAGAGGCAGTCGCGCAGGCCGCCGCGCGCGTAGAGACGCCCGTCAGATCCAGTGGTGTAATTGCCATAAAACAGCTCGGGACTCATCCCCCGCACCAGCAATAGTTCCTCAATCTCCAGAAAAGACGCATGCCGGGCGCGGAAAGTCGGACCCAGGCCCAAATAGTACTGATCAAAGGCACTGGGATTGGCGGCTGGAGAGCGCCAATCGACAATGCCATCGGCAATCTGGCGCGACCGCGCGGGGTCACCGCTCACCGCGAACACTACACGATAGAGATCCTCGGGGTCGGCCGTATTGATGTTCAGCCGGGAGGATTCGGGGATCACTTCCACCAGAGCATCGCCGCTGGGGAAGCGCATGGGAAGGCGGCGGACGTTGTATGTCCAGAAGCGCGGTAAGCCGTCGGACGCTGGAAAACTGTAACCGAAGTTACCCCACACCACCCACAGGATGCCGCGCTCCAACGCACCTGAAGCAAGATACGTGGCTCGCAAACCTTCGCCGGAAGTCGATACTCGATCCGTTTCCGAGCGAATGTTGGTGGCCACGGATAATGCAATCGCCGCCAATCCGGCCGACAGCCACAACACCGCCAGCAGCGCGCCGCCACGCGTCCGTGACCGTAGATTTTTAGGACCGGTCGTCATATATCATGCGGGGATCGCGGTTCACTGGTATTGGAACTGTAATGCCGAGCACCGAGAGTCCGCCCGCCTCCGGAACCAGCGGCTGCATTTCAATGCGGATTCCGGCGGGAAGCAACGGTTTATCCCAAAGCGGAAGCCACGGAGTTTCGACAAAGCGTGCCTGATCGTACGGCTCGTGATAAGAAATACGGCAGAAGGCAAGATGCTCCGCGAGCACATATGAAGAGTTTTGCGCGGACGCGGCCGGCTGCGACCGGGATCCAAATTCGAAGGCCGAGCCCGGGGGCGGGGGCGGCGCAACGCCTCCGCAAAAGGGGGTAGTGCTTAGCGGGCCGCTGTACGGACGTTCCGTCGCCACTAGTCGCACTGCGCCGCGTTCTTCCGGGATGACGCGGTATTCCACAATCTGTGGGTAACCGCGCGCGCCTTCCGCAATCGAATAGCTGGAAACCAGGCGCAGCATATCCGCGGAGCCGGTGAGAAAGGATGGAATGCCAACGTTCTGTCCTTCGCTTCCGGGACAGACGCCTTGCACCGGCATCACGGCGGCGATTTGACTCGTAAGAATCTGTTGTGTCTTTACGAAGCGGCGATTCGCCTCCAATTTCTTAGCGGTCTTCTCATAAACCTGCAGGCTGGTCCGCATAGCCATCAGCATGCCGGTGGAGAGCCCGGCCACGAGTGTGATCGCAATCATCAGTTCCAGCAGCGTAACGCCACGCTCGGAATTTGCCCGTGTGCGCGCAGTCATTAGAATCGACGGTCTCCTGGCCGCAAGATGTTGCGCCGGAATCCTACCAGGGCAAAGGTGTGGCGCGTCTGGCCGTTCATCCACCAGATTTCCAATTCGACGCGATCGAGGGCCCACGCCGCGGCACCCCCGGGCGTCGCTTCAAATGGCGTGACTTTGGCGCGCCATCCGGAGCGCACGCCTCCCGTGAGCGCGGGATTGAACTCCGCGGCAATATCCTGATTGCGGGGGGCGTCATAGTCAATCAGAAGCTCGTCCATTTTTTGCTTGGCAAGCAGAGTCGCACGGTCATAGTCGGTCAACCGGGAGGCATTGCGGGCAGCCCCGGCCATGCCGCTCAGAATCCCGGACACCGCGATGCCCATGATGAGTGTTGCCACCAGCACTTCGAGCAGCGTGAAACCATACTGACGGGGGGCGCGGCGTGGGCTCATTACGGCAGCCTTTCCGCGCGGGTCAAGTCAGTGAATGGATCCACGCTCACCAGGCGCCTATTTCCAGAGGGGTTCGCAATCTCGACACCGATGCGGGGAATTGCACCGCCGGGATACATCAGGAAGCGGCGAGGCTCATCCGGATTCACCTCAGCGGCGGGCAGGACCGCGAGGATGCGATACCCATCGGGCAATTCCAAACGGCGCGTAAACTCCAGGTCCGGCGAGCGCGCGATCAATACGTTGTCTTTGGGGGCAATCCACACCTCGATCACTTGCTGACGGCGGCCCGCGCGGTCGATGGCAGTGTTGAGAAAGTTCACCACCGAATCCGCCACCGAACGCAAACGCAGGGATTCGACACTCGAGGCGGCGCTAGGGTAGCTGATGCCCGCGACGAGGGCGATCAGCGTCAGCACGATCAGCAGCTCGATGAGCGTGACGCCCGCTTGCCTGCGCTTATTTATTGCTCCAACTGACAATGTCTGCGTTGTTCCCTTCTCCGCCGGGCTGGCCGTCCGCCCCGAGCGAAACGATATCCGGCTCGTCTCCGTGGTCGCCGGGAAATTTGTAGAGATAGTGATTGCCCCAAGGATCGTCCGGCGCATCCTGCGGCAGATATGGACCCGCCCACTGGTTGACGTTCTCAGGCTTTACTCGCAGCGCATTCAAGCCCACCTCGGTTGTTGGGAAATTTCCGGTATCGAGTTTGTAAGAGCCCAGAGCCGTCATGAACGAATTGATCTGGGCGTGCACCTGCGTACGCTTGGCCTTGTCCACATTGCTGAACAGTTTCGGACCCACCAGCGCCGCGAACAGCGCAATGATGGTCACCACCACCAGCATTTCAATCAGCGTGATACCGCGTTGAGATCGTCTTGTTTTCCGCATGCGTTTTCCTTAGCCAGCAATGTCATTGATACTGGTGATGGCCAGCATCAGGCTCAAGATCAAAGTTCCGATCAGCAGGCCCATCACTAGAATAATCAACGGCTCGAATAACGAAGTGAAGCGCCGGATGGCACTGCGTGTTTCGGTTTCGTAAATATCGGCCATGCGGACAAACATGGCGTCCAGGTGTCCGGTTTCTTCCCCCACACTCAACAGGTGCGCGGCGAGCGGCGGGAATTCGCCCGCCTTGGCCAGCGGTCCCGCAATACCTTCGCCACGTTTCACGCCGGTGATGACTCGCTCAAGCGAACCCGCTATCCGCCGGTTATTCAGAATCCCGCGCGCAATGCCGATCGATTGGACCAGCGGCACGCTGGCAGCCACCAGAGTCCCCATCGCACGCGCGAACCGTGCGGTCTCGGCTTTGCGAAGTGCATCGCCCAGCACCGGCACATGAAGCCGGAACGTGTCCCACCACAGGGCACCGCTGGGAGTGCGCGCATAGGTCACGAAGCCGAGAATCGCCGCGGTTAGCACGAAAGCGGCGGGCAATCCGTACATCTGCAAGTAGCGGCTGGTGGCCAGCAACATCAGCGTAGGCGCCGGAATGGTCATGCGAGGATCGGAAAAGATCTGAGCAAAACGCGGGACAACAAATTCCAGCAGCACAATGATGGACGAGATCCCTACGACAGTGAGCAATCCAGGATAGATCAGCGAGCTGACGATATAACTGCGCAAGTCGTCGCGGGTACGCTCGAACTCCGCCAGGCGATCGAAAATCTGCGCCAGCGATCCGGAAGCTTCGCCCGCCCGCACCATGTTGACATACAGATCTGAGAAGTATGCGGGATGCGAGCCAAGGCTGTCGGCCAACGATTTACCGCCCTTGATCAGGCGGACGATATCCAATACCAGCGAGCGGAAGTTTGCATGCTCGGTCAGCTCGGCGGTAATGGCGAGGCCCCGGTCGAGCGGCACGCCGGCGTTCAGCAGCGTAGACAGCTCCTGCGTGAAGAAAAGAATATCGCGACGCTTGCCACGCTGAAAAACGGGCAGCTTAAGCGCCGATGCAGCCTTTTGTTCCAGTCCGACATACACCGGAATCAAACCCTGGCGCTTCAATTCGGCGGCGACGTGACGGTCGGTCTCGGCGGATAGCGTGCCGGTTCGGAGCTTGCCGTCCGCCGCCACCGCCTTGAAAAAGTACGCCGTCGCCATAGGAAACTAGAGCTCCTGCGTAACGCGCATCACTTCATCGGCCGACGTCATGCCGCGGCGCACTTTGTTCCAGCCGTCTTCGCGGAGACTTTGCATGCCATGGCGGCGGGCGATTTCAGTGATCTTGCCCGAATCTTCGTTGCGCATGATGGAGGCGCGCAGTTCCTCGTTCAGTTCCATCATTTCAAAGATGCCCAGGCGCCCACGATATCCGGTGTTGAAACACGACTCGCAGCCAGCACCGCGGAAAACAGGAATGGTCTCGCCTTCCGGTGTGACGGCCGTGCCAGCAGAGATCTTGCACTCCTGACAAATGACGCGCACCAAGCGCTGGGCGAGCACCGCCACAAGAGACGAAGTGATCAGGTAGTTCTCCACACCCATGTCGGTAAGGCGCGTAATGGCGCTGGGCGCGTCATTGGTGTGCAGAGTCGAATAGACGAAGTGACCGGTGAGAGCGGAGCGGATGGCGATATCTGCGGTCTCACGATCGCGGATTTCGCCCACCATGATGACATCGGGATCCTGACGTACGATGTGACGCAGCCCTTGCGCGAAGGTCAACCCGATCTGCGGATTCACGTGGATCTGATTGATGCCGTCCATCTGGTATTCGACGGGGTCCTCAATGGTGATGATTTTCTTGTCGCTCTGATTGATGCGCTTGAGCGCGGAATAGAGCGTGGTTGATTTGCCGCTACCCGTTGGCCCAGTCACAAGAAAAATGCCATGGGGCAGCGAGGTGTAATGCTCCATTCGCGACAGCATGTGCTGGTCGAAACCCAGGCGCTCGAGATCGTAAAAGTCGCCCGCCGACCGGTCGAGCAAGCGCATCACGACGCTTTCGCCGTAGAGCGTTGGCAGCGTGGAGACGCGCAAATCGACTTCGCGTCCCAGGGTCTTGACTTTGATACGGCCGTCCTGCGGCAAGCGCCGCTCGGCGATATTCAAGCGCGCCATCAGCTTCACGCGCGATATGATCGCGGCTTTCAACTCGCGCGGCGGCGAGTCCTGATTCACCAGCACGCCGTCGATGCGGTAGCGCACGCGAAATTCCTTTTCGAACGGCTCGATGTGAATATCGCTGGCTCGTTTCTCGACCGCTTGCGCCACCATGGCGTTCACCAAACGGATGACCGGAGCCTCACTAGCCATGTCGCGGAGCTGTTCCAGGTCCTCGTTGGTCTCTCCGGTTGGAGTCGCCAGCTCCGTCTCGTTCTTTTCAGTCTGCCCGTAGTAGCGATCGATGGCATCGAGAATTTCCTGCTCGCCGGCTAAGCCGGGATTCACGGCGAGCCCGGTGCAAGCAGCGACCGTCGAGCGGGTTTCAAAATCCAATGGATCGGCCATCGCCAGCGTGACCGTATGATCGTGCAGCGCCACCGGAAGGCAGCGGAACTGTCGCAGAAACTTGGGAGAGAGCGTCTCCGTTTCTGGGGAAACCGCGGGTGGACCTTCGATCACCAGCAGGGGCATCTGCAATTGCTCCGACAACGCAGCCAGTACATCGCGCGCCGCCACGAAACCCAAATCCACTAAAATCTTGCCCAGTTTATCGCCCCGCTCGCGCTGCAATTCGAGCGCCCGATCCAGGTCCTCGCCGGTGATCAGGTGCCGCTGGATCAGGATTTCACCAAGCCGCATGGGCGTCTAGAACTGGACGGCTTGAATCGAGGCATCCAGGGAGGCGGCGCCTTCGCGCTGTGCATCCATCAGCTTCTTTTTGGAGCCTTGCATCATAATTTGAGTCGGCAGCCCACTAATATCCTCCCAGGGGAAATGCGAGAGGAACGCGACCAGCACGATCTTTTCTTCGGGCGGCACAGCCGCCATTTCCGGCGATGCGGCGGTATCGGCAAGCGCCTTAGCCAGCGCCTTTCTAAGCTCCGGGATGCGGGCGGTCTTTTTCTGTTTGTGCTGCGCAATATCTTGCTTGGTCATGGAGGGCGTTAGAATACCGATCTGCGGGCCCGCCACCAGATTTACTTCCGCTGTGAACACCGCGCCGTAGCCTTCTAAATAAACGCCGCGCGTGGGACCGAGCACTACGAACGGATTGTCGCTCCATAACCCTGCAAAGCGGTTATCGAGATTCTTTTCCGCGGCAGCGAGCGTGTTCCTGGGCACGCGCGGCGCATCACTTGCAATCGCTGAGGCGGCGACCACAAGGAGGAGGAGGAAAGGCATCGTCAGGTGTTTCAAAGTCGAGATCTTCATTTAGCGAACTCCCGCCCCGGTATTGAGGGCATAGATACGGGTTACTTGCTTGTTAAGGAAATCCGCGGCATCGGAGTAGCGTCGCTCGGTCGCGGACAAAAGAACAGCTGTGCGCGCGTCGTCGCGCTTTTCGGTTTCGGCCACCGCTTTTGTCACTGCGGTATTGACGGCCGTATTGACAGCCGCCGCCATTTCCGTTTGCAAACGGGCCGTCACTTCAGCGGTAACGCGTGACTCGATAGCTCGGGTATCCACCTGGGCCGTGACATTCTGCGGTACAACTACAGGGCGCGCAAAAGCATGCACTAGAATCGCAGCCGCGATTACGCTGGTTGCCGCAAAGGAGGGCTGCAGGCAAGCCTGCGCCAATTTTTGATACCAGCGGGTCTCAAAAACTTTGTCGGAGACGAATGCGATCCGCCGCGGGAGTTCTTCGTCGCGCAACGTTGCCATCGCGTCGAACGTCACTCGCAGCCCGGCCAGTTCGTCTTGGCAGTGGTTGCACGCGGCGATGTGGCTTTCCGCCTCCTGCCGCGCCCGGGAATCCAACTCGCCCATAGCGTAAGCCTTCCAATCGGGCCTCGCGTCTTCCAACTTACAACTCATGACTCGATCCTCCGCACTTCCGGCCAGCTAAGCCAGCCGCCTCTACGAAACACCACCGGGACGAAACACCGCAGGAGCCAGCGTCGTCTTGAGCAGGTCCAGGGCAGTGTACAAGCGTGATTTCACGGTAGAGACCGGACAGTCGAGGATCTCCGCCATTTCATCGAACTTGAACCCCTGATACACCTTCAACAAGACTGCCTCGCGCTGATCTTCGCTCAGCATTTTGAGCGCGCTTTCGACCGCCAGGGACAATTCGATCGGCAACATACGCCCGCCGAAATCGCGCGGACGAGGCTCGGAGAGTTCGCTCTCCGGCTTGCGCCGCCGCAGCAACGAAAACGCTTCGTTGTGCGCGATCCGGAACAGCCACGCCGAGAAGCGTGCCGGATCGTCAAGTTTCCGCAGGTTCTGATACGCTTTCAAGAAGGTTTCCTGGCTGACATCGAGGGCGTCCTCGCGATTCGACACCAACCGCAGCAGATAGTTGAAGATACGCTTCTCCCACCGGGACACGAGGAGGTTATACGCCTCGACGTCTCCCTGCCGCGCTTTGGCGATCAGGTCGCGATCTTCAACCTCGCGAAAGATCAACGTTTGCTCCGTTCGTAAAGACGCCCCTCATCGGGAAAAAGTTGGAGGGAGCGCGTTTGAGTCACCTTTATTATGAACATAGATGGGCGGAAATGGTTTAGGGAATCCCGGCTCCTAAACCCCGAATGGCCTTAAGCCCTTAATTTTGAGGAATTTTCCGAGTGGCTTTTTCGAATGAGATCTTGGCCGTCAGATTGTAACTCTACAAAATGATGGCTAGATTCGCAAAGTCTCAGTGGCGGGCGACCAAGGCGCGCGCTGTGCTTGCGACGCTCCTGCGCGTTGGCTGGCGAGTCAAGAGGCAAAAGGGCTCTCACCGAACTTTGGGAAAAGAGGGCTGGCCCGATTGTGTCTTTGCCTACCACGACCGGGCGGAACTCGGTCCGGTTGCGCTGGAGAAGTTGGGACGAAAAACTGGACTCAGACCGAAGGACTTTTAGCCTTACGCAGCAAAAGACACAGTCATCTCGCCCGGAACTGCTTCGCCATGTTCCAGACGGTCGGCAATCACACGCAATGCCAGAGCTTCGACAGCAGCGAGGGCCTGCTTACGGGTGCGGCCATACACCATTACTCCAGGAAGCGCGGGGATATCGGCAACCCAGCGGCCGTCGGCCTCACGGTCGAACTCCACTTTCAAATCGAATGCCGTGGATTTGGCCGCTCGCTTCATGCGAATAGTATAGCTGTACCGGCTAGCGTTAGGTGTCATAATGCGGGATAGGCAGACGTGAACCAATGAGTGCCAAAGTGCTGGCCAAAGTACAGATGGATGTCGAGGAATACCTGCGGACGAGCTTCGATGGGCCCGACTGCGAGTTCCTCGACGGCGAGGTGGTGGAGCGCAACGTGGGCGAACTGCCGCACGGCGACGTGCAGGGCAACCTATATCGCCTGCTGCGGCGGTTGCGTCCGCAGTTGGGAATCCGGGTGGTACCCGAGATCCGCATTCATATTCATCCGCGCCGCTATCGTGTCGCCGACGTGGCGGCATGGCGGGACGACAACATCGGGACCGGCATTCCCTCCGTTCCGCCGTTCCTGGTGGTGGAGATTCTATCGCCCGAAGACCGCCTGGTGCGTATGGCACCTAAAATCCAGGAGTACCTTTCGATCGGGGTCGAGTGGGTCTGGGTGATCGACCCCGCGGAGCAAACTGCGTTGCTCTATTCGCAAAAGAACCCGCGGGGCGCGGTGTGCGATGTACTGCGAACCGAGAATCCCTCCATTGAAATTCCCCTGGATCACGCATTCGATTTGAACGCGTGACGCATTCCAACGCGTGACGTATCCCGATTCGGTCCAGTTCTTGTACGCGCTGGGCAACGAGATGAAGACCGCCAAGCTGGGGCTGGAACGCATCCGAGCGGTTCTGGCGTCCCTGGGCAACCCAGAAAGAGCCTACCGTGTGGTCCATGTGGCGGGGACCAACGGCAAGGGTTCCACTTGCGCCATGATCACCGCCGGATTGCAGGCAGCCGGCATTCGTACGGGTCTGTTCACGTCGCCGCATTTGATCGAACCCACCGAACGCATTCAGATTGATGGGATTCCGGTCTCGCAGGCTCAGTTTTCGCGGGCCTTCGATGTGGTGCATCAGGCGGCCAACTCGCTGACTCTGGACGCGCATCCCAGTTACTTTGAAACCGTCGCCGCCATGGCGCTCTGGTTGTTTCGGGAATTAAAAGTAGAAACCGCCGTCGTCGAAGTGGGCCTCGGGGGGCGCCTGGACGCGACGAATGTAGTCGAGCCTGCTCTCACTGTTATCACTGCTATCGACCTGGACCACCAAGTATTCCTAGGAGACACCATCGAAGCCATCGCGGGAGAGAAGGCGGGGATTCTCAAGGCTGGAGTCCCTGCGGTCTTCGCGTGGCAGCGTGCGGAAGCCAAAGCGGTTCTGGAGGCGCGCGCCATGGAACTTGGCATCCACGTGCAGCGTGCATCTGAATTCGATATCCGCGATCTGGAGATTCATGCGCGGGGGAGCCGATTCTCCGGAATCGAATGTCCGCTCGCGGGAGAGCATCAGGTGGATAACGCGGTTACCGCGGCACTGGCTTTGAAGGCGTTGGGGGTATCTCCGGCGGGCATCGCCGAGACGCGCTGGCCCGGAAGGCTGGAGCATATTTCTCCCAATCCGGATATCGTGCTCGACGGCGCACACAACCCGGCGGGTGGACGGGCCCTGGTGCGCTATCTGGAACGCTTCTATCCTGATCGCAAGCGCTGGATCCTTTTCGGGGCGATGCGGGACAAAGCCGTGGCCGAGATGGGTGCGATCCTATTCCCACTGGCCGATGAATTGATCCTGACGGCGGCAGATTCACCCCGTTCGATGCAACCGGGCGAACTGATGGCGCTGGCCGGGCGTGGCCGCGCGGTAGCGAATATCGGCGCGGCGTTGGAGCTACTGGCTCGCGAAGCGGCAGCCGACGACGTTATCATTGTCACCGGCTCGTTGTTTCTGGTGGGCGAAGCACGAGCCGCCTCTTACAATAGAAACTCATGGCCTTTCTCTGGAGCCTGGTCGTAATCGACCCGTTCATCATCCTTTCCACCATTGGGTTTGGCTGCGTAAGCATCGTCCTTACACTGATCGACAAGAGCGGCGATTCGGCGATCCGCCTGGGCCGCGTGTGGGCGCGTTCGTTGCTATGGATCGCCGGCGTACGGGTCCGTGTTGAGGGCTTTGAAAAAATCGCCGCGCAAAAAAGCTGCGTCATCTGCTCGAACCACTTGAGTTACATGGATACGCCCGTGGTTCTTGGGAACATTCCTGTACAGTTCCGCTTCCTGGCGAAAAAGGGCCTGTTCCAGATTCCGTTCATGGGGACGCACCTTAAGCAGGCCGGACACATTCCGGTGCCGCTCGAAGATCCACGCGCATCCGTCAAGACCATGAATATGGCGGCGCAGGTAATCCGTGACCGCGGCATTTCCATGCTCATTTTTCCTGAGGGCGGCCGGTCTATGAGCGGAGAACTTCAGCCTTTCAAGGAAGGAGGGGCGTTCATCGCGCTTAAGGCGCAAGTGCCGCTGTTACCGATTGCATTGATCGGCACGCGCGAGGTGATGCCCATGGGATCTGCCGTGTTTCATCCGTTTCGCCAGGTGACACTGCGTATCGGCGACCCCATCTCCACTCAGGGGCTCACTACCCGGGACCGGGAACAACTCACGGCAACGGTTCGAGAACAGATCGTCGCGATGCTGTCTAAGCCGTCTGGGTCTTAGTCGCGGCTGGGCCTTCGGAAACCGTGGTCTTGGCCGGCAGCGTC
>CAZDGT010000386.1:0-3253 GCA_964504905.1 uncultured Bordetella sp.
CGCGCGTACGTCGGTGACGGAGATAAAAGATTCCGGAAGCGCGGCGGTGGTCATCGACCTATCGCGGATGCCCTCGCATGGCAAGTATGTAGGCGCCTGGATGCGTGGATCGAAAAGCACACGTCACATTCCTCTAGTATTTGTGGGCGGCGAGGCGGAGAAGGTGGCGGCGATCCAGAAGCACATGCCGGATGCGATCTACACATCGGTGGCGGGCATCGGAGCGGCGTTGAAGAAGGCGATTGCAAAGCCGCTCAAAGATCCGGTAGTGCCTCGCCAAATGATGGAATCCGCCCCAGGGCGAACCGCGGCGCAAAAAATGGGGATTCGTGAAGGTTGCACCGTGGGGTTGATCGATCCACCGCCAGACTATTTGAAAGTGCTGGGAGAGCTTCCCGAAGGCGTGGTGCTGGAGGAAGATTCGCGGAGTACGTGCACCGTCACGTTGTGGTTTCTGCATGATCCTGGGGAGTATGAGGCAGCGCTGCCGTCGCGAAGGGCCTTGGCGGCAAGAAGCCGTCTGTGGATCATCTGGCAGAAGGGGAGGCGCGACGGACTGAACGGAAATTTCGTGCGACAAGCGGCGCTGGCGATGGGGCTGGTGGACTACAAAATCTGTTCGCTCGACGGAGTGTGGACCGGAATGGTGTTCACGGTGAAAAAGGCTCGCACGTAGGCGTTAGCGGTGTCCTTCAAGGTGCCTGAGCCGTGCATCCAGCGCTTCTTCCACCCGCCGCAGTCCGGCGCGCCACAGATCGCGCATATCGTCAAAGCGCTTGTCGATAGCATCGAAGCGGGTGTTGACATGGGACGTGAAAAGGGCGGCCACTATCCCAATCAACGTGAAGTTGAAGAGCATCGGGATGCCTATGGCGAGATACAGCTGTTCGTTGGTCACCAAAACTAAGTGCGCTCCGCCACGCTTTATTCTCGCATGAACAGGAGTGCGCGATGATAGAAGATCCATGTCGCTAGTGCCTCATCTCCACCGCGTCTCCGCGGGTGTGGACCTCACCTCCGCGGAAGCCAAGGAGGCTATGACGCTGCTGCTCGAAGGCGGCTCTCCGGACGCGATTGTCGGTTCCTTCCTGGTAGCGCTGCGGATTAAGGGCGAAACGGCCTCGGAACTGGCGGGGTTTGCCAGAGCCATGCGCGAGCACATGGTTGCAGTCGATGCCGGGCCGGATGTGATCGACATCGTCGGCACCGGCGGCGATGACGCGGGAACTTTCAACATATCCACGGTCTCGGCGATAGTCCTTGCGGGGGCCGGTGTGCGCGTAGCTAAGCATGGCAACCGTGCAATCACCGGAAAAGTCGGCAGCGCCGACGTGCTGGAAGCGCTGGGCGTTCGCATTGCCATGACTCCGGCAGAGGCCGCAAACGCGGTGCAGGAGATCGGTCTGGGATTCATGTTTGCCCCGAATCTGCATCCGGCAATGAAGAACGTGCAGGGCGTGCGGCGCGAGTTGAAGATGCGAACTGTTTTTAACCTGCTTGGGCCGCTGACGAATCCCGCGCGTGCACAGACGCAGGTAATTGGCGCGCCTTCCGTTGAGTTCGCGAAGATCATGGCGGAAGCTCTGGCGGAGCTGGGGACTGGACATTCCTACGTAGTGCATGGAATTATCGCCGGAGGCGGATTGGATGAAGTGAGCACTACTGGTTCCACGGAAGTCCATGAAGTGTGGACGTCGCGAGTGAAAAAGAGGGTTTGGCTGCCGGCGGATTTCGGTGTGGCGAAAGTTTCGCTGGACGCGCTGGCGGGCGGGGATGCGGCCGCTAACGCCAAGATCGCATGGGAACTTTTGCACGGGATGAAGGGTCCCAAACGGGACATCGTAGTCGTGAACGCGGCGGCAGCGCTCATGGCCGCCGGGCTGGCCGCGACACCCAGCGAAGGCATGACAAAGGCCTCCGAAGCTATTGACTCCGGAAGGGCAAAGGCGGTTCTCGAAAAATTGCAAAAAAACTTTCCCAGAGAGTGAGCCTCGTCTGGGCGGCGCTGCGCGGAAACCAGTGTCGGAGAAACACCGACGCCCGGAGGAACAGGCGAGGTCGCCTGGTGGGCCGGCTGGGTCTGGTTAAGGCTCGACCGGCCCCGTCGGTACGTTCACTCCTTATTGGGTTTCCAAGGCTTTTCGTTGCAATAATTCGGCCACGCGGCGGTTGGCTGCCGCGACCTCCTCGCGTGTGGCGGCGGTTACCTGAGACCCTTCCAGCGCGGCCAGTCCTTCGGTAATCTGCAAGGCGCGGTTGTAGCTGGAGAGCGCGCCCCGCAGGTCGCCCGCCGCGAGCTGGACTCCGCCGAGCAGATTGGCTGTGGTCATTACGTCGCGTTGCGTTCCAGCATCGTGAGTATTGGTTAGCGCCAAAGCCTCGTAGTGGGTTAAGGATTCCTTATATAGGCCAAGTGCTTTCGGATGATCTCCGCTGGCCTCATAGCGATCTCCAAGGGCACGCGCTGTTTCCGCTAGATCGCGGCGTGCAAGTGTGTCGGCGGGGTTGGCGCTAAAAGCCAGTTGAGCGGTGGTGTAGGCCTGGGCGGGATCTTGGGCACGCACGTATGCGCCGACCAACTCATGCCGCGTTTGTTGCAATGTGCGTTCGGCTTGCTGGCGGGCCGCTGAGGCCAGGACCCCGGAATGTTGAGAGATGATGGCGATGGAAATCAGAGCCGCTGCGACTACCACGCTGACAGCCACGCCCACCGGGTTGCGACGCACAAATTTTGCAAAGCGGTAGCCGGGGGTGTCTAAGCGCGCAATAACGGGCCGGCGTTCCAGATAGCGTCCGATGTCCTCCGAGAATTGTTCTACTGAAAGATAGCGGCGGTGAGGCTCCTTGCGCAGCGCCATCAGGATGATGTTGTCCAGGTCTCCGGCGAGCTTCTTGCGCAGGCGCTTGCGGGCCTTGACACGCGACTCGGATACGGCTTCCATCTTCTGCGTGGCTTCCGGGACCGACGTGGCTTCGTCCGCTAGCACCAGGGAACTGGGCCGGAGCGGTTCCTGTTCGCAGATGGCGTGCTGCATGGCCGCTTGTGACCGGATGTTTCCGCCGTAAGGCATTTTCGCCGTCAGTAATCGGAATAGAAGCACGCCGAGCGAGTAAACGTCAGTGGCGGTGGTTATAGGTTCACCGCGCACTTGTTCGGGACTGGCGTAATCCAGCGTCATGGGACGCATTTCGGGACGCGTCTGCGCCAGATCGAGCGTCGATCCATCGCGGGTCAGCAGCTTGGCGATGCCGA
>CAZDGT010000387.1:0-1689 GCA_964504905.1 uncultured Bordetella sp.
CGAAGCTAGAAATGCAGGCCGGTTTTAAGTTTTAGGGGTATGGCAGCCAATGGGTACTCGCGGACCTTTACCGAAAAAACGAACGCCACTTACAAAGGGAAAATCGCCGTCCTGCCCTAAGCACCTGGGTGAATCCGGTAAGCGGCTCTGGCGACGTGTGGCCGCTGGGCTGAAAGATCGCAGCGGCTTTGTTGAGCTGCACGCAGACGCATTGGAGCGGGCCTGCAAGCTCGCAGACGAAATCGACGTATTGGAAAAATACATCGACCAACATGGGTGGACTGACGAAGGGCCGAACGGGATCGAGTACCTCCGTCCGCAGGTGAAGCAGCTTAACGTCGCCAGGCGGCAGATTCAGTTTTACGAGAAGGAATTTGGCTTGACATCGGCGGCCGATGAGCGCATCCGCGGCACGCCCGAACCACCGAAGGAAGAAGACGCCTTGGAAGCCCTGCGTAATTTCAAAGTGACCGGATGATTTCCCAGTACGACCCACAAAGCGAAGTGCAAGAGTTTATCAGCGGCGTGCTGGATGGCAGCATTGTCAGCGGGAAGCTCGTGCGCATGGCGGTGGAGAGGCACGTTGCGGACCTGAAAGACGGGCATAAGCGAGGGCTGAAATTTGACCGGGACATAGCCGCTCGTGCTGTTATGTTCTTTCCGCTGGCGTGTCGGCATTCAATCGGCGAGTGGGACGGCGAGCGATTTGAGCTTGCACCCTGGCAGGCGTTTGTCGTGTGGGTGCTGTTCGGGTGGCGGGACAGGCAGCGCGGCGTGCGGCGATTCCGCCGGGCGTATTTGTCCGTCGCGCGTAAGAATGGCAAGACGACGATGGTTGCCGGCATGGGCTTATTGCTCATGTTCTTTGATGACCCAATGGAGCCGGGAGCAGAAATCTATTGTGCGGCGACGAAGGAGGATCAGGCCAAGATTCTCCACAAGGAAGCCGTCCGCATGGTGAAGGCATCGCCCACGCTCGACAAGCTTGTGGACTGCCGCCGCGCTCCGCAGTCAATAAACTGGGACGCCCGCAATAGCTTCTTTCGTCCGCTGGGTAGCGACTCGGCATCGACAGACGGACTTAACCCTCACGCCGTGCTGGAAGACGAATTGCACGAATGGCGAGAGCGTCACCGCGGGCTAAAGGAGAAGCTCGCAACTGGCGGCGGAGCGAGGCGTCAACCGCTGGAAATCATGATTACAACGGCCGGCGACGATCATTCGGAAATCTGGAAGGAGGAAGACGATTATGCGGTGCGTGTATTGGAGTCGGTGGTCAGCGGAAACATCATTGACGACAGCCTTTTCGCGTTCGTGGCAAGAATCGATGAAACAGACGATCCGTTTGATGAGGGAGTTTGGCCGAAGGCAAACCCGAATTACGGAGTATCTGTTAAGCCTGAGCGCATGCGTGAGATGGCAAATGAGGCGCGCCAGAACCCAACCAAGATGAATCAGTTCCTTCGCTATCACTGCAATGTAAAGGTGAGTGCGGAGGAACGGGCGATTAGTGCGGAGGCATGGAAGAAGGGCAATAAGAACCTGACGATTTTGCCGGACGCGATTGGCTACGGCGGACTTGACATTGGCCGTTCTGATGACTGGTGCGCGATTGGGGCAGCGTTCCCGATTTACAAGGAAAGCACGGAAGGCGAGCTAATCGACCGCTGGGAGATTATCAGCAAGGCG
>CAZDGT010000388.1:0-3634 GCA_964504905.1 uncultured Bordetella sp.
TCAGAAGTTCCGCGCGGTGCCGCCGGATACCGGCATTGTGCACCAGGTGAATCTTGAGTACCTCGCGTCCGTGGTCATGACTATGGATGGCGCCGCGTATCCTGATACCGTCGTCGGCACCGATTCCCACACCACCATGATCAATGGGCTCGGTGTGGTCGGTTGGGGCGTCGGCGGCATTGAAGCCGAGGCTTGCATGCTGGGCCAGCCCGCCACCATGCTGCTGCCGCAGGTGGTGGGTTTCAAAATGACCGGAAAGCTGCCCGAAGGTGCTACGGCCACCGATCTGGTTCTCACCGTCACGCAAATGCTGCGTAAGAAGGGCGTCGTCGGCAAGTTTGTTGAATTCTATGGCGATGGTCTCGATTCTTTGAGTCTTGCCGATCGCGCCACCATCTCCAACATGGCGCCCGAATACGGCGCAACCATTGGTGTTTTCCCTATCGACGAAGCGTCGCTCGAGTATTTGCGGCTGACGAATCGTCCGCAGGAGCAGATCGATCTCGTGGAAGCGTACGCGAAGGAGCAGGGATTGTTCCGCACCGCAGGCGCGCCCGATCCCGCGTTCACCGACACACTTTCTCTGGATTTGTCGGCCGTTGTGCCGTCCCTCGCAGGACCCAAGCGCCCTCAGGATCGCATCAACCTGCCGGATGTGAAGAGGAATTTTCTGGATGGCCTGGGCGCTGCGCCGAAGAGCGCCCAGATCGCAATGAACGGGAATGGCGCGACGATTCAAGACGGCAGCGTGGTGATCGCCGCCATCACCAGTTGCACAAACACGTCCAACCCGTCGGTGCTGGTAGCCGCGGGCCTGATCGCGAAGAAAGCCGTCGAGCGTGGTCTCACTTCCAAACCTTGGGTTAAGACGAGTCTCGCTCCGGGCTCCAAAGTGGTTATGGATTACTTGAGCGAGGCTGGATTGCTTCCCGCGCTAGAGGCGCTGAAGTTCAACCTCGTTGGCTACGGTTGCACCACTTGTATCGGCAATAGTGGTCCGCTGCCGGAGGAAGTGGCGGCCGGAGTAACCAAAGAGAAGTTGACCGTCGCTGCGGTTCTTTCCGGCAACCGGAACTTCGAAGGCCGCGTGAATCCATTAGTGAAGGCGAACTATCTGGCATCGCCGCCTCTGGTGGTAGCGTATGCGCTAGCAGGCCGCGTCGATATAGACCTTACCAATGAAGCACTCGGCCAGGATCCCGGCGGCAAGGATGTTTTCCTGCGAGATATCTGGCCCTCGAACCAGGAAGTGCAGGCGGCGGTGAAGAAGAGCGTTCATCGCGAAATGTTCGCGAAGCAATACTCAGAGGTATTTGAGGGTGATGCTAGCTGGCGCGGAATTAAGGTTCCCGAAGGCGATCTGTACGTCTGGGACGATGCCTCCACCTACATCAAGCGCGCTCCGTATTTCGATGCGATCGTGGATCCGAAGACCTTCGTCAAAGACCTTTCCGGACTGCGAACGCTCGCCATGCTTGGCGATTCCGTTACTACTGATCACATTTCACCCGCAGGCAACATCGCGAAGGACAGCCCTGCGGCGCAGTACCTGATGTCGCTCGGTGTCAAGCCCGGTGACTTCAATTCGTATGGCGCACGGCGCGGCAACCACGAAGTGATGGTGCGCGGCACTTTCGCGAATATTCGATTGCGGAATCTGATGGCTCCCGGAACCGAGGGTGGCTGGACGCGCCATGTTCCCTCGGACGAACAGATGTGGATTTACGATGCGTCGGTTCGCTACCAGAAAGAAGGCACGCCGCTGCTCGTGATCGCGGGCAAGGAGTATGGCACGGGTTCCTCTCGTGACTGGGCGGCCAAGGGAACGCTGCTACTGGGCGTGAAGGCCGTGATCGCGGAGAGCTTCGAGCGCATTCATCGTTCGAACTTGGTCGGGATGGGCGTGCTGCCGTTGCAGTTTATCGAAGGACAGACCCGCGAGTCACTCTGCCTGACGGGTCAGGAGTTGTTTTCCATAGAAGGAATACCGGCGGCCGTGGATTCGGCTGGCAAATCCCGCGCGAAAGTGACGGCCTCACTGAACGGCTCCGCCAAGACATTTGAGGCTATCGTACGCATCGATACTCCGCAAGAAGCGGAGTACTATCGCAGCGGCGGGATTCTGCCCTACGTTTTACGGCAGTTGGCTGGGCGTCCGGCGACCGTTTAGGCGCGAGTTGCGGCGCGCGCTTCCACCGCGCCCAATATTCGTTCCAATTCCGGTTCCTGGAGCGGCCGTCCCAGCAGGAAGCCCCCGCTTTCCTGCAGGCTCGCCGCTAGATCCGCGTCGTAGCCGTCGCTGACCAGAACAAACGTCGGAATCAGATCGCGCAGTCGATCCTGGTAGTCGCTCCACTTCGAACCGCCCTGCCGCAAGGCCCACATGACTCCGTCGAAGTGGAGGCGGTGGGCCAGATCCGCCGCCTCCTCTGCACGAGAGGGAACAACGCGATGGCCGCGCGCGGCAAGCAACCCCAGGAGTTGCCGCTGCGCGCCCAAATCGCCATCCACCAGCATCAGCGTCAGAACGCGGTGCGATGCTGCCGGCGCGCTTCTGGCTGGCCGGGGATCGGCGGCAGGGGCAAGCGGAAGATCGACATCAAAGCTCATTGCACCGCCCTGGTTGCGCAGCCGTAACTCGCCCCCGTGGTTGCGAACGATGACGCGGCAGACTTCCATATTGGATTCACTCAACGTCGCGCCATTGGCCGCTTTGCCCGAGTCATCCGGACAGTGGATCTCCACTACCACACGCCCGGCGATCCTGCTGCTGGTGACTTCCAGGGTCTTCGCTGGGGAGCGTGCCGCCCGCTGTTCCGCCGAAACCAGCAAATTCAGCAAAACCTCTTCAATCTGTCCTTGAACGCCGAGCACCAGGGCGGGCTCAGGCGACAAACGGTTTTGCACGCGCAAGCCTAGGGTCTTCCATTCCGGCTCACGGAATTGCATCAGTCCGCCGGCCAGCTCGTTCACATCCACCAGGCGCGTGCCAGATTCAGCCGGACGCGCGAAGGAGACCAGGCGCGATACAATCTCCGCAGCGCGCCCGGCTTCCGCGGTCAACTGCTTCACTCCCCGCTCGATTTGTGAGCTATTGTCGGCGCCGGCCAGGGATGCCGCCAACTCCTGAATTCTTTCCAGAGGCGCGCGCAGATCGTTGGCGACGCCGGAAATGAGCTGGCCGGTGGCCGCCAGCTTTTCGCTGCGGAAGAGCTGCTCACGTACGGTCTGCTGCTCCTCCAATTTGATGGAGGCGGCCACTTGGTTCGCCAGATGTTGCAGTGTGCTTTGCTCCTCCGGCGTGAAATAGCCCACCCTGCGCGTGCTGCCCACTTCAATTACGCCTAACGCGTCGTTTTGCGCCAGTAGCGGCGCGAACATGGCGGAGCGGGAAAGACCGGATTTCCATCCAGCACTCACTAACGGATTGCGGCGAACATCCGGGATGTTGAGCAGGGTCCGGCTATCGAAGCACTTGACCGCTCCTGCCCCCAAACCGTCGGCGGGGCCTTCCAGAGAGACCGCCATCGGCTCCGGATCTGCGGCAGTCGGAACCGATTCCAGTGACTTGGTTCTGCGATTCCACAGATACAAGCGGACCGTATTCCCCTGCAAGATAGAAGGAAGCGTCTCG
>CAZDGT010000389.1:0-1759 GCA_964504905.1 uncultured Bordetella sp.
GTCCCGGCGGCACAGGTTCCTCTCGCCGGCTCAGTATCTCCTTTTTGGCCTCCTGGTAAGTCTGTTGTCGCAACGAGGCGATGCGCGAACGCTCGCTTTTCTTCCATTCCTCGTACGCAGTCTTGTCGCGCGGTTGGAAGCGCAAATCGCTGATGACGACATCGTGCAGCGCCGAGATGGCCTCGCGGAATCGCAGTGGTTGCAGCAGCGGCGCATCGAAAGACACCGGTTCCCGCGAAAGGTTCGGGGCAAGACTGAGCAACTGGCCGCCACCGATGGAACTTAGCGCGCTACGTCCGAGGTAGGCGAATTTCAGATTCACGCGGCCACCTCCTCGAATTTAAGCTCTGGCAGCGCACGATGGATTGCCGCCGCAAGTTGCGGTTGTGCCTCCACTACGCTGAGCACGGCTGCAATCCCAGCGCGAGCCTCCGGGCCTCGGACGGAACGCACCGCCGCCGCCAGCACCGGCAACAGCGCTTCCGCCCGCGCTGGTTCCTCAAGAATCGCGTGTGCAATCTGCCGCACGGCCTTCGCCTTCTGGCGGCCGCCGCGATGCACGCCGAGCAGCACCGAGCGCCAGATTACGGCCAGTTGATCGGAAGCCGTCCCGGCCACTTCCTCCTGCCGCTCCAGAAAATCCACAAAACGCAAACGCAAATCGTCGTGGGGTGTTTCGGCTAGGCGGCTCCATAGCACGGCATCCGTGAGGCCCGGCGAGTCTTGCACGAGCCACGTCCAGGCCGCCGCGCGCGCTTCCGGGAGGGTGCTATCGAAAAATCGGATGACCTGATCGGTCGAATAATTTTCAGTCTTCCCCAAAATGCCGAGAGCCCAGGTGGTGATTTCCCCGGCCACCGCGGCGCATCGGACGTTGGCGAGAGCCGAAATCAGTTCGCTTTCCGCGGGGGAACTTATCTTTCGATCCTTGAGGTAACGCTGGCCGAGTCGGGCCACGGGCACAGGGCGGAGGCAGGCAAGCTCAACGCACTGGGTGAGTTCAAGGCGGTCGCCGGAGACATTTTTTGCAAAAGCATCACAGACAAGCTGTAGCGCCTCTTCGTTCTTCGTCTGCAACAACCGCAGCCACGAAGAGACAGGAAGGGTGGCAAGGGCTGACGACGATTCTAGCAGCTTCGCGCCAAATTGCTGCACGTCCGCTTCCTCGTGTTCGAGCAGGGCAAGGATGGTTTCGAGAGGGACAGCGACCGCAGCATGTTCGCGCAGGAAAAGTTGCCTCGCCCAGATTCGCACGAGACGCGCGTGAGCGGAGGTGACGAGAGCAAGTAGCAGTGGGGCGGATTCTGGCTTCTTCCACGCGTCGGGGAACGCAGGGGCGGTTGTCAACTCGCCGAGTGTGCGCCCTTCTTTCAGTTGAATCTGGGTTGATCCAATTTCCAGCGCATCATGTTCTCCGAAACAGGCATGCAGCAATGACCAGCTATCCAGAATGTTTTCCCCGCGCTGCAAATCGGCATCCTCGAAGGCGGCGAGGGCTTTGAAAATGTTGGCCACATAGGCGGCGGGATCGCGGTGGCCCAGTTGCCGGAAATATCGCCAGGCGCGACGGCGCAAATAATATCGCGTGCGGTATTTAAAGAGTTTGCCGCCACGCGGAGCCCGGGACCCAAAGGACATGAGTTCACCGGTCGCCGGATTGCGTGCCGAACGCTTCTCATCCGACGGGATCACATCGCGTGGGGTTATCAGTTTTTCCTCTTCGAACGAAGTTCGGGAACGGAAATCCCAGCGCGTCTTG
>CAZDGT010000390.1:0-9948 GCA_964504905.1 uncultured Bordetella sp.
TTGCGGACATCCCTGTGCTGATCTGCCGTGGCGACCTGGTGCTGCGTAACCCCACCAATGCCGAAGCCGCCGAGTGCTTCGGGTTGAACGCGGGCATTGACGACACTGCGGTCTACGACTTGATCGTCGTCGGTGCCGGGCCCAGTGGACTCGCCGCCGCAGTCTATGGCGCGTCCGAGGGATTGAACGTGCTCGTAGTCGAAAGCACTGCACCGGGCGGGCAGGCCGGTTCGAGCTCCCGCATCGAGAACTACCTGGGCTTCCCCAACGGCATCTCAGGGCAAGATCTTGCTCGGCGCGCCTTCGTACAGGCGGAAAAGTTCGGAGCGAATATCGCAGTGGCTCGCGCTGCCCGCGGACTCAAATGTGTCAGGGTTCCGTACGCTCTAGAACTCGACGATGGCGCGGTGGTGCAGGCGCGCAGCATTATCATCGCGGCGGGTGCTCAGTACCGCAAACTGAACGTGCCGAACCTCGAACAATTTGAGGGTGTGGGCGTATATTACGGCGCTACCCAAGTGGAGGCCGAAGTCTGCGCGGGCCAGGCGATCGCTATTGTAGGCGGAGGAAATTCCGCGGGCCAAGCGGCTATCTTTCTCTCGGGAATCGCCAAGCGCGTGTATTTGATCGTACGTGGAGAGGGGCTGGCTGCAACCATGTCCCGGTACCTGATCTCACGTATCGAAGCGTGCCGCGAAATCACGCTAGAGACCTGGACCACTATAGAAGCGCTCGAAGGTGAATCGCACCTGGAGCGCATTCGCCGGCGAAACAACCAGACTGGAGCGATCGCGAACGAAGAAATTCCGCACTTGTTCTTGATGACGGGCGCTGACCCCAACACGGCGTGGCTCGATGGATGCCTGACGCTCGACGACAAACAATTCATCAAGACTGGCGCGGACCTGGCTGCGGACTGGCCCCTGCGGCGCGCGCCGTATCCGCTCGAAACAAATCTGCCCGGCGTTTTCGCGGTAGGGGACGTTCGGTCCGGCAGCCTGAAGCGCGTCGCCGCCGCCGTAGGGGAAGGGTCAATGGCTGTTCAGTTCGTGCACAAGGTATTGGCGGGCGTTTAATTTCAACGGCATACGAAATTTTAGATCCCTGGGGTGTTACGAAACATCCCCTTGCCCATCTATGCATATGAGGGATACACGCCCTCGCAGGCCGGGAAACAAGGCCTAGTATTCCCGATTCGATTGGATTTTTCTATATGGCCCGAACTCTACTTATTGCCACTCGCATTTCGCTAAGACGCTGGACTTTGCGGTGTATGAGTGCGCTTGCATTGATCGTAAGCGCCCACGCCAATGTGGCTCCGAAAGACATCGTCACGCCCGAGGACAAACGGCACGAAAGACTGGAAATATTTTTCCAATCCTTTGGATGCCCCGCGCCATATTACGCGAAAGAATATGTAGGAGCAGCGGATTCCTACGCGATCGACTACCGCTTGCTCCCTGCAATTTCCGTTCTGGAAAGCACCTGCGGAATCTATCAGCGGCAGAACAACCGCTGGGGTTGGGATTCAGCGCATAAGGGGTTTGCGTCCTTTCGGGCCGGCCTGGAATACATCGCGCGCCAGCTTGCGCAGGGCAGGTACTACAAGAACAAGACGCTGGAAGAAAAAGTCCGCATGTATAATCCCCGGCCCCAATACGCGCGGCTGCTCAAGAAGCTGATGTCGAAGATCGATGATCGCGATCTTGTCGAATAAAGCGGTTACTTCAGTACCGGCTGCAGAGCGCGGCTGGCGATGATGTGATCGATCAAGCCATATTCCATGGCTTGGTCGGGCTCCAGAATATAGTCGCGATCCACATCGCGGGCAATGCGTTCCACCGGCTGTCCGGTGGCGTCAGCTAGAATCTGATTCAGCGTCTCGCGCATGCGCAGGATTTCGCGTGCATAGATGTCGATATCGGTGGCCTGCCCGGCTAGTCCGCTCATCGACGGCTGGTGAATCAGGATGCGTGAATGCGGCAAGCTGTGGCGTTTACCCTTGGTGCCACAGGCGAGCAATACCGCTGCCATGGAAGCCGCCTGCCCCACGCAATAGGTGACGATATCGGGCTCCACCAGGCGCATGGTGTCCAGAATCGCGAGGCCCGCTGTAATAGAGCCGCCCGGCGAATTGATGTAGAGCGAAATGTCTTTTTCTGGGTCTTCGGCCGCCAGGAACAGCATTTGGGCGATGACCAGGTTGGCCACGTTGTCATCGATCGGCGTGCCCAGGAAAATGATATTTTCCTTAAGCAGGCGCGAGTAAATATCGAAGGCGCGTTCGCCGCGCGAGGTCTGTTCGACCACCATCGGGACCAGGACGGAATTCTGCATATAACCTAACTCTCCTTCACTTACGGCGGGGGCGGGCAAGCAAGCGGCGCTTCTCCCCTAAGGCTTGCGCCAGATCGGCGATCGAAGTACCCCCCAAGTAATCTATGATACGCGACCGCAGAGCCTTCCACGAGTCATGCATGCCGCACGCGGCGCGATCATTACATTCCGGACTGCCGCCGATGCAGCGGTCATAGCGCCCGGCGCCGTCCATAGCCTCGACAATACGCAGCATCGAAAGGTCTTCGGCGGGCAGGCTGAGGCGAAATCCGCCGCGTGGACCCTTGTTGGATTTGAGGAAACCGTCTCGGGCGAGGTCCTGCAGAATTTTGGCGAGAAAATGCGCGGGGATGCTGGTGTCCGCAGCGATATTCTTGGCCATGGCGTATTCGCCCGGGGGGAGCGCGGCCAGTTGGACCAAGGCGCGGATCGCGTATTCAGCGGAGCGTGAATAGATCATAGAAAAATACCAGTTTATCTGAAACGGCTTGGTGCGTTTTAATGAAACATGCGCCAACGCATCGCCTTGCTAGCCGACATTCATGCCAACGTGTGGGCGCTCGAAGCTGTCCTCGCGGACGTGCGCCGGCAGGGCGTCGACGCGATATGGAATCTGGGCGACATCCTGCACGGCGCTCTGAAACCGCGCGCGACCTACGACTTGCTGCGAGCGTCGGACATCGCGCTGACGATCCGTGGCAATCAAGACAGGGACCTGCATGAAGCGACTGGCGACGATCCCAAGGTGAACTGGATGATTCGCGACCTGGGTCCGGATGCAATCGACTGGCTGCGCTGGCTGCCCGCGACGGCGGAGTTCGAGAGCGAAGTCCTGCTGTGTCACGGTTCTCCCACGGATGACATGTGTTATTTGCTGGAGGACGTGTCGAGCGGCCATCCAGTCGTTCGCGAGGACCAGAAGATCACGCGACTGCTGGCGGGTGCGGCACAGCCAGTGATCGTGTGCGGACATACCCATATTCCTCGCCTCGTCCGTCTGCCGAATGGACGGACGATTGTGAATCCGGGAAGTGTGGGCCTGCCCGCCTACAGCGACGACGCGCCGCTCCCGCATGCGATGGAGACCTATTCGCCGGATGCTTCGTACGCGATTCTCGAAAAGACGCAAACGGGTTGGAACGCGACTTTCCGTAAAGTTCCCTACGACACGCGTGAGGCGTCACGGACCGCGGCGGAGCTGGGCCGTATTGACTGGGCGTATCAGATTAGAACGGGGCGAGTGGCGAGAGAGTAGGATGTCCAGAACCTTCACGATTCTGCGGGGCGTGATCTACTCTGCCGGATTCGTCTGGTTATGGGCGTGGCTCGCGATCGTCGTCCGGTCCTATGACGCCGCGCTCTCGGTGTCGTTGCCGATTTGGCTCCGTCCGCTGGGCTGGGTTTTAGCTTCCGCCGGAGCGCTCCTAGCGGGCGCTTGCGTCGGAACGTTTGTCACCAAGGGCCGCGGAACCCCGGCGCCTTTCGATCCGCCCCGCGAATTTGTAGCTGCGGGTCCTTACCGTTACGTCCGCAACCCCATGTACATCGGCGGGGCCGCCGTGATTTTAGGCGCCGGTCTGGCGGTTTCCTCGCCCTCGATCGTCTTGCTGGCTCTGGCATTCCTGTTGATCATGCATCTATTTGTGGTGATCTACGAAGAGCCCACGTTGGCGAGCAATTTTGGCGCGGGCTACGAACGCTACCGGTCGTCGGTCAACCGCTGGCTTATTCGAGTTCCTTAGTGAACACCGCTGACGTTTTCGTTCGCGCGTATCCTTCGCGCAGATAAAACCGGTGCGCCGCCTCGCGAGCGATTTGCGAGCGCACCAGAACGCTCTTCAACCCGCGTTCCAGGGCCCAGTGTTCAGCAGAAGCAACCAGGCGTCGTCCGATGCCAGCGCTGCGCACGGCACTCGAAACCACCAATCCACCAATCTCGGCGCGCGCTTCCGACTGCAAATGATGGCTCACCCCGACGTCGATCCAACCCACCACGTCGCCTGCGAGGCAGGCTACGAAGATCGCATGATCTGCCAGCTGAGACAACGACTCGATGCGTTGCCCCATCGCGTCCGGAGACACCGGATAGCCGAGTTCCTCGCACAATTTCGCGGCTACAGGAGCATCCGCGGCAGTCACTCTGCGCACAACAAGGTCATCAAGCATTGAAAATCCATCCTGCTTCCGTACACGCAAAACGCCCCGGAGGGTGACCCCCGGGGCGCTGCATCGCTCGTTTGAAACCAGTTATTAGAACTGATTCCACAAGTACTGATTGTAGACCTCGTGATGGAATTGCACCTCTGCCGGCTTCACGAAATTGCCCAGCAGGCGCGCGCAGCGGTCCGCCGAGCCCTTCTTGAGTTCCACGTAGCGCTCCTTCACTTCGGAGCCGAAAAGCTTGGTGGTCCACTCGGCTTTGCTGAAGTCGGCCATGGCGTCGTAGATATTATCCGGCAGGAAACGTTTGGCGGAGCGTAGATCTTTCATCTTCGAGATACTACCATCGATACCGGTCTTGAAAATGGAGTACAGCACCATGTAAGGATTGGCGTCGGGCGCAACCGCGCGAACTTCCACGCGGATGCTGCGTTCGTTGCCGAGCGGGATGCGCACCATCGAGCCGCGATCCACCGCCGACGCGATGATCTGGTTGGGCGCTTCGAAGTGCGGATCCAGACGGCGGTACGCGTTGACGCTGGGATTCAGAACCAGGCAGATGTCATTGCCGGCGGTCAGGATGCGGTCTGTAAACTCCCAGCCGAACTTGCTCAGTTTTTCTTCGCCCTTGGGATCCCAGAACATATTGGTCTTGCCTTTGCTCACCGAACCGTTGGTGTGCATACCGCTGCCGTTCACGCCTACCACTGGTTTGGGCAGGAAGCTGGCGGACAATCCCATGTTCTTGGCAACCTGGCGGCAAATGAATTTATACAGCTGGATGTGATCCGCCGCCGCTACCACTTCCGCGTAGCTGTAGTTGATTTCAAACTGCGAGGGCGCCACTTCCGGGTGATCTTTCTCGTTCTGAAAACCCATAGCGCGCTGTACTTCCGCGCTGTGATCGATAAACATGCGCAACGGATCGCCGGGTAGCGAGTGGTAATAGCCGCCGGTGTTCACGTACTCGAATTTGCCGGTTTCGTGGTAACGCCGCTCGGCGTCGAGACCCGCGAAAATGAAGCCTTCGATTTCGTTGGCGGCATTCAGCGTGTAGCCGTTCTTCTTGAACTGAGCTTCGGCGTAGGTTTTCAGCACGCCGCGCATATCGCCCACATAGGCGCTGCCGTCCTTCTCCAGGACCTCGCCGAACACCATCACCTTGCCTTCTCCGAATACATCGGCCGGCCCCCAGTAGAATGCGGACCAATCGATGCCCAATCGCAGATCGCTTTCCTTCTGCGCCGTGAAGCCGCGAATCGAGGAGCCGTCAAACGTAAGATTGTCCCAGCTCTTCAACAGGAACTTCTTGTCGTAATCCAGCATGTGCAACCGGCCTTCCAGGTCGCTGAACATCACCGTGACTGCCTTGATCTTCTTCTCATCGGTGAGGTACTTGAGGCGTTCCTCGCGGATGGTTGCCATCGGAACGCGGCTCAGCCGCTGTTCCTTGGCACGCAAGTTCATCTCTTCGAGCTCTTCATAAGAGAGTCTCAGGAAATCACGCAATTCGTTGCTCATGGGTCTCCTCTTGGCGGACTACGCTTGGGTTTTGACTTTCAGGTTAAGTCTACATTGTCAACGAAAACTGGCAGTTCCGGCAAGCCTCAATCGATAGATTGTGTTTATGGGGCCGATTGCCGGATGGGCAAGCGGGCACACAATTAACGCTTGCAACGCTACCTCGCGGCATGCTAGTCTTGCTTCAACTTTCCGCGTGGAAAGTTGTCCTTCCTCCGTTGTTCTCAAGCGGCTTTGCCGGTCGCCCAGGCGCAAGGTTAGCGCTCCCGATCCCTAAGGTTTAGCAGCACCCCGCCCTGCTCCGCGTGTGCGGCATTTTTGTGAGCGGTGGTGCTGCCTCAAGGAGATTTCTATGAAAACGCAGATTCTTGCAGGATTGTTCGTGGTGGCATCCGCTTTCGCGGCGGAGAACACCCGAGCGGACCTGAAGCCAGGCACGCTGGCGGAGCCTTGGCTCACTGGCGGACCGAACTGTCTGACCATCCCGGACTGGCAGGTTCACGAATACAATGAAGACTTTTTCATTTTGCGCGAATCCGGCTGCATCAACTCCGAAAAACCCTTTTTGTATTTGATCTTTGGCGAGAATAAGGCGCTCCTGGAGGACACAGGTGTCGCCAACGAAGCGGATAAAAGCGTGATTCCGACTGCGCCCGTGATCAAGGAATTGATGGCCAAGTGGGCCAGACGCAAGAATCACGCGCCGGTATCGCTAGTGGTAATCCATTCTCATTCGCACGGCGATCACACCGCCGCGGACGCGCAGTTCAAGCAGATGCCGGACGTGCAGTTTGTGGCCGCCACACCTCCCGAGATCCAGAAAGCGGCTGGAATCGCAAAGTGGCCCACCGATCTCGGCCAGATCGATCTAGGCAAACGCATTGTCGATGTGATTCCGATTCCGGGGCATGACGTTGCCAGCATCGCGCTGTACGATCGCGTCACTGGTAATCTCATGACGGGTGACAGTCTCTATCCGGGCCGCCTCTATGTGGGCGACGGGCAAATTCCTACCTACGCCGCGAGTGCGCAGCGGATGGTGGATTTCGTGAAGCTCCACCCGATCGCGCATGTTCTCGGAACTCATATTGAGCAGGGCAGTCAGCCCTATTTCGACTATCCCCGTGGCACGATATACCAGCCTAAGGAACATGTCCTCGAACTCAGCCGCGCCCATGTGTTCGAGCTCAACGAAGCCTTCAAGAAGATGAACGGTAAGCCGGTCAATATGGTCTACCCGGATTTCGCGGTTATGCCGCGGATCGCAGGTGTCCGGCAGCCCGAAAATATCCAGGCGGGCGATGGCCTGGGACTCCAACCCGGAGTCCTACCGACAGGTTGGAAGACTGGCGGGCCCAATTGCCTTGCAGTGCCAGACTGGCAAGTCAAAGAGTACAACGACGATTTCTATATACTGCGCGAATCCGGCTGCGTGAATCCGGAGAAGCCATTTTTGTTCCTGATTTTTGGCGAGAACAAGGCCTTGCTCGAAGACACTGGCGTCGCGACGCTCATGCCCGACGGCAGTCGCGGGACGGTAATTCCCACGGCCCCAGTAATTGCGGATCTGACGGCCAAGTGGGCCGCGCGCAAGAAGCACGCGCCGGTTTCGCTGGTTGTCATTCATTCCCATGCGCACAGCGATCACACAGCGGGCGACCAGGAACTGCAATCTCTACCTAACGTTCAATACATCGCGCCGACACCTGCTGAAATTCAGAAGGCTGCTGGAATCGCCAGCTGGCCTCAAGACATCGGACACATCGATCTGGGCGGCCGGATGATCGATGTGATCCCGTTTCCCGGGCATAACGAAGCCAGCATCGCTCTTTACGACCGCCTAACCGGCAACCTCATGACCGGCGATAGCTTGTATCCCGGGCTGCTGTCGGTTGACGAGAAAGACGTGGCCACTTTCACGGCAAGTGCTCAGCGCCTCGCGGACTTCGCGAGCGAACACCCTGTGGCGCATGTTCTGGGCACTCACATCGAGCAGAAAAAGTTCCCGTATCTCGACTATGGTCGAGGCACGGTTTATCAGCCTGACGAGGCTCCGCTTGAACTAACTCGTGCACACGTCTTCGAACTCAATGAGGGATTTATCTCGATGCAGGGTGCGCTCAAGGTTGTCGCCATGCCGGATTTCACGATCACAGGCCGGGGCGCCGCCACCAGCTATCCCACCTCGCCAAAAGTAACAGCGGCCAAATGAGGATGCGCTAGACCCGTTCGATAATCGTCGCGATTCCCTGGCCGACGCCGATGCACATGGTGCATAGCGCGTAGCGGCCACCCGTGCGCTGGAGTTGATAGAGAGCGGTAGTGACCAGGCGCCCGCCGCTCGCACCCAGCGGGTGCCCGATGGCGATGGCACCGCCGTTGGGGTTTACGTGAGCCGCATCGTCCGCCAAACCAAGTTCGCGCGTGACGGCTAGCGCTTGGGCGGCGAAGGCTTCGTTGAGTTCGATGACGTCCATCTGCGAAAGCTGCAGACAGGCCTTGGCAAGCACCCTGCGCGTGGCCGGAGCCGGTCCCATACCCATGATGCGCGGTGCGACGCCAGCGGCGGCGGAAGCGATGACACGGGCTTTCGGCGTCAGGCCATGCTTGGTGGCGGCCGCTTCGCTAGAGAGAATAAGGGCGACGGAGCCGTCATTGACACCCGAAGCGTTTCCTGCTGTTACAGTGCCGTTGGGCTTCACAATCGGTTTCAGTCCTGCCAGTACCTCGATCGTAGTGCCGGGGCGTGGATGTTCGTCCGCGCTGAACTTCATCACCGGGATAATTTCGGACGCAAAGAAACCAGCAGCATACGCTTTGGCCCAGCGCTGCTGGCTGCGATACGCGAAGGCGTCCTGATCGGTGCGGTTGACGCAGAATTCGTCGGCGACGTTCTCGGCGGTCTCGGGCATGGAATCGACGCCGTAGGCAGCCTTCATAGCCGGGTTAACGAATCGCCAGCCGATGGTGGTGTCGAACATCTCCATCGCGCGACTATAGGGCGCATCGGCCTTGCCCATGGCAAATGGCGCGCGCGACATACTTTCGACACCGCCAACGATCATCAGCTCCGCTTCGCCCGACTTGATGGCGCGCGAGGCAACGCTCAGCGCGTCAAGGCTGGAACCACAAAGGCGGTTCACCGTGGCCCCTGGCACTTCCTTCGGCAAGCCAGCCAGTAGCAGAGCCATGCGGGCGACATTGCGGTTGTCCTCACCGGCCTGGTTGGCGCAACCGAAGACCACGTCATCGACGGCGCCCCAATCGACGCACGGGTTGCGCTCCATAAGCGCCTTAACGGGCAGCGCCGCCAAGTCGTCGGTGCGGATGGCAGCCAGAGACCCCCCGTAGCGCCCAAAGGGCGTACGAATTGCATCGCAAATGAATACTTCGCTCATAAGTGGCCTGGAACCGCTATTTTAAGCTTAGCTGGAGGCATCCGGCCATTGGAACCTCAGTTGCATCCGATGCGCCCCTTCCGGCATCATAAGGAGCGACACTAGAAAGACGAACAAATAATTATGGCTGGCGACAATACTCTGAACTTTACCGATAACGCTTTTGACCAGGACGTGCTTAATTCGGAGGTCCCTGTTTTGGTGGACTTCTGGGCCCCTTGGTGCGGACCGTGCCGCGCCATGGCTCCGACGGTGGATGCCGTCGCCGATGAGTACCTGGGCAAAGTGAAGGTCGGCAAACTGAACACCGACGATAACCCGGGCACCGCCTCGCGTTATCAGATCCGCGGCATCCCCACGCTGCTACTGTTCAAGGGCGGCAAAGTTGTCGATCAGCGCGACGGCGCCATGGGCAAGCCGGATCTGAAGAAGAAGGTTGATGCGCACGTCGGCGAGCCCACCTAAGACCCGAGCGAAGTCTATCCAGTAACCGCACCCTGCGCGGCGGAACCCACCAGCTACACGTATTTTA
>CAZDGT010000391.1:0-1565 GCA_964504905.1 uncultured Bordetella sp.
AATCGAAGGCAAAATCCAGCAAGCCTCTAAAGACCTTGCCTTCCGTGACGATTCGATTCGCGGGAGACTCCGGCGACGGAAGGCAGCTCGCCGGAACGCAGTTCACCGACACGTCGGCGCTGATCGGCAACGACATCAGCACGCTGCCTGACTTTCCCGCCGAAATCCGCGCGCCGGCCGGAACGCTGGCGGGCGTCAGCGGGTATCAAATCCATTTTTCCAGCCTGGAAATCTTCACGCCCGGCGACGAAGTCGACGCGCTGGTGGCGATGAATCCGGCGGCACTGCGCACCAACGTTCGGTCGGTGAAAGTCGGCGGGATTGTCATCGTCAATGAAGATTCATTCTCAGCCGGCGATCTGAAAAAAGCGGGGTATGAGATCAATCCGCTGGAGGATGGCTCGCTGGGGAAATACAGGCTCATCAAGGTTCCCATCGACAAGATGAACGCCGCGGCGACAAAGGATGCGGGGCTTGGCGCCAAAGACATGGACCGATGCAAGAACATGTTCGCGCTGGGCCTGGTCTACTGGCTGTATGGCCGGCCATTGGATCCGACGCTGGATTTCATCAAGGACAAATTCAGCAAAAAGCCGGCCGTGGAAATGGCCAACACGCTGGCGCTGAAAGCGGGATATTTTTACGGCGAAACGGCGGAGCTTTTCGCCGAACATTACCAGGTTCCCAAGGCGAAACTTTCGCCGGGGAAATATCGAAAGATCACGGGTAACGAAGCCGTCGCCATCGGCATGATCGCGGCGTCCAAGCTGGCGAATAAGGAACTGGTTTATTGCAGCTACCCGATCACGCCGGCCAGCGACATTCTGCATGAACTGGCGGCCCAGAAGAATTTTGGCGTCGTCACGTTTCAGGCCGAGGACGAAATCGCCGCCATCGGCGCCGCCATCGGGGCATCGTTTGGCGGAGCGCTCGGCGCTACCGCCACCAGCGGGCCGGGCATTGCGCTCAAGGCCGAGGCGATGGGCCTTGCCGTGATGACCGAACTGCCCGTGGTCGTCATCGACGTGCAGCGAGGCGGGCCAAGCACGGGTTTACCGACCAAAACCGAGCAGGCGGACTTGCTGCAGGTGATGTACGGACGCAATGGAGAATGCCCGTTGCCGGTCATCGCCGCCGCCACGCCTTCGGATTGCTTCAATGCCGCCATCGAAGCCTTCTCCATCGCAACGAAATACATGACGCCGGTGGTGCTCCTGAGCGACGGCTATATCGCCAACGGCGCCGAACCGTGGTTGATACCGGAGTTCGACAAGTTACCGAAGATAGAAATCAAGCACGCCACTGAGCCTAACGGAAGCGACAACATGTTCCTTCCGTACAAGCGCGACGCCAATGGCTCGCGGCCGTGGGCAATTCCCGGCACGTCGGGTCTGGAACACCGCATCGGCGGTCTGGAAAAGGAAGACGGCACGGGCAATGTCAGCTATGACCCAATCAACCACGAGACGATGGTCAAGATTCGGGCGCAAAAAGTGGCCAACATCGCCGACAGCATCGGGCCGCTTACGGTCGATGGACCCGAAGAGGGCGATCTGCTGGTGCTG
>CAZDGT010000392.1:0-2700 GCA_964504905.1 uncultured Bordetella sp.
CACACCCGCCGCTCCCACGACACCGCCCGCGGGGCCGGACAACAGCGTGTTGACCGGGAACCGCCGCGTCGTCTCCGTGTTCATCAGCCCGCCGTTGGACTGGATGATGCGCAGGCCCGAATCGCAGCCCAGTTCGCCCAGGAGCTCCTCCAGCCGCTTCGCGAGCTGGTGAATCTTGGGCATCACATAGGCGTTCATCGCCGTGGTCGCGGTGCGCTCGTATTCGCGGAACTCGGGCGAGATGTCAGAGGAAATGCACACCGGCAGGCCCGGCGCGCGCTTTTCGATCGCCTTCTTGATGCGCTGCTCGTGTTCCGGCGCCAAGAACGAGAACAGGCACGACACAGCGACGGCTTCGTAGTTTTCGCCGGCGATCACGTTCGCGACGCGGTCCGCCTCTTCATCGGTCAACTTCGTGATCGCACGTCCGCGCGAATCCACGCGCTCGTCCACCTCATGCCGATCGCGGCGAGGCACCAGGGGCTTGGGCTTCTGCAAATTCAGGTCGAACAGGCGCGAGCGCCACATGCGCTGAATTTCCAGCACGTCGCGCGTGCCCTTGGTGGCGATCAGCGCCGTGCGCGCGCCCTTGGACTCGAGAATCGCGTTGGTGGCGACCGTGGTGCCGTAAATGAAGCGCGCGATTTGGCGCGGATCGACGCCGTGGCGCTCCTTGAGCCGCACCACGCCGTTGCGCACCGCCTGGGCCGGGTCGGAGGGGACCGAGGGAACTTTGAAGGTGATCAGCTCGCCGGTCTTGGCATTGAGAGCCACGAAATCCGTGAACGTGCCCCCGGTATCCACACCCAGATAGTACATTTGGCCTAATCTCCCAAATCGACCACCGACCTCGCGACTGCATTGAAATTGGTAGCAGGCGAACTGGCCGCGGAATGTTTCATTTTATCGTTAATAGGTGAATATAATAGACCAATGAAACTCCCTCCCTTGCAGGCTCTCCGTTCCTTCGAAGCCGTTGCCCGGATGGGCGGCGTGAGACGCGCCGCGGAAGAGCTTTGCGTATCGCATTCCGCGATCAGCCACCAGATCCGGAAGCTTGAGGAATGGATGGGCCTGCCATTGGTCGAGCGTAACGGCCGCGGTATTCGCCTGACCGAGGCAGGAGAACGCTACAGAGCGAAGGTCTGCAAAGCCTTTCAAATGATCCACGGGGAGACAGAACTGCTTCGTCACAGCGAGGCGTCGTCTTTGATCCGTGTGTCGTGCCTGCCGTTGTTTGCGGTCTCTTGGCTCATGCCGCAGATGCATGACTTCTGGGAAAAGCATCCCGACATGCAGATCGATGTTCAATATTCCCAGCAGTCAAACCCGATTGATCCGGCAAATTTCGACGTGGCGATCCAGTATGGAAATCCCGGCGAATTTCCAGATTTCGTCGCGATGCCGCTTCTGGAAGGCGTTACCATTCCCGTTGCTTCGCCCAACTGTCTGGAGCGCAACGGCTACGGGGGGCTGAGCGACCTTTCCCGGCTGACACTTCTGCACAATAACAACCGCGGTCTCTGGCGGATGTGGCTGCAGAAAGCGGCGCTCAAGTGCGATTTGGATGTCGATATCGCCGACACGGGAACCCGCTACCCGGATGCCAATCTCACATTGGCTGCTTGTTTGGCAGGGGAAGGCGTCGCACTCATGCCGCGCAGCGTAATGCGCTCGCAGCTACGGGCGAAGACACTGATCGCGCTTTCCAATATCGCCGTTCACGAAGATAAGTTCTACTTAGCTCTCACCCCCACTTCGCGATCGGTGCCGCGCCGCGCCTTGGTCTTTGCCCAGTGGATGCAGTCCCTTCCGGGTACAATCAAGCTTGGCGTACCCAAGACCTAAGTCATTGGATATCCGGCAGCGATTGAAGCTGCCAGCGCCACAAAGGGGATTTTTCCGCCCTCCCTCCTCCGCTACCATCGCCGTATTGGCTGGCGGGAGGACGTGCATGTCGATGACCGTGGCGACCAAGGACGACAGCTTCTCAGGCGTGCGAAAGCCGCTGCTGGAAGGCGCCATGTTTCCGGCGTCCTGTTATACCGACCCCGCCTTCCTGGCCCGCGAAACCGAACGCATCTTCCGCCGTGACTGGATCTTGGTCGGCGATACCGATCGCGTCGCCAAACCGGGCGACTGGTGGAGCTTCGATCTGGCCGGCATTCCCCTGATCATCGCACGCGGGCGCGACGGTGTGATCCGCGGCTTCGCCAACACCTGCCGACACCGCGGCTGCAAAATCCTGAACGAGGGCGAAGGCAACGCCCGCGCCTTCAAATGCGGCTATCACGGCTGGGTCTATGGGCTGGACGGGCGGCTCAACGGCGCGCCCCAGATGGAACACAGCCAGGGCTTCGACAAGGCCGACTATGGCCTGCATCCGATCCGCGTCGGAACCTGGGGGATCTTCCTGTTCGTCTGCCTCGACGAAGCGACACCGCCTTTGGCTGAGTATCTCGGCGGCTATTTCCGCCTGATGGGCGAGTACGAGCCGGACAAGCTGGTGGTCACGCGCCGTGTGACGGCGGACCTGAACTGCAACTGGAAGGTCTATGCCGAGAATTTGATGGAGGCCTACCACACCCCCTATGTCCACACCTCCTCCATCGCCGGCAACGACTACGACCCCGGCATGGAAGTGCTTTCGGGCAAGGGCGGGGGGCTGTTCGGCCAGACCGAGGGCGCGCCCATCTGGCT
>CAZDGT010000393.1:0-3481 GCA_964504905.1 uncultured Bordetella sp.
CAAGGCCGTGAGGAGTTGTTCGTCCGACACTTGCGCCATGGCCTTTTCCGCAAGGTTCTTGTAGTAGCGGAAAACGTAGAGTGAATCTGTGAGATAGGAAGTGGTGAAACGCAGAGCCATAACTGCTTATCTTACGGCTTACTGCCGGTCGATGTTGGGGGCCAACGCCAGGGATTCGCGCGCCTTCACGAAGAGGTCGTACTGGCTCATCAGGTCGCGGAACATGGCATCGCCGATCATGTGGTAACCGGGAGCGGTAAGGTGCACGTGATCGCTCTGCGCCATTCCCGCGAGCACCCATTCACGCATGGAGCCTTTGCCGCCCATCTTCGCTCGCTGATCCCAGAACGCGCAGCCCTGGGCCAACGCCGCCTGCCGCTCGGCCTCGACAATCATGTCCATGTTGTCGAGCGTCACCCAGCCTTTGCCCCGCACGCGGATAGAGCGGTCGGGCGGACCGATCACCAGAATGGTGGCGGTGGGCGCATCAGCGCGCAGCCACTCGATCAGGCGCGTGAACATGTCGCGATAGCTTTCAAGCGTCCAGTCTTTGTGCCCGGCCTCGTTGGTGCCGTAAGAGAGCACGATGAGCGCGGGATTGCGCCGCTCGATATTGGACTTCAGCACCTCTTCATTCCAGTTGAGAATCATGGACGCCTGCGCGCCATTGATCCCCAGCGCTTCATAGGTCACCCCGGTGGGCTTCTCCGCCACCCATCCGAACAGGCGTACGGGCGCGCGATCGAGCGTCTCCGCTTCCAGGCGGTGCGGGCCAGGCTCGGCGTCGTAGTGGAAGTAGCTGGGGGCGCTCTCGCCGTCGGTCGAGATGCGTTCCACGGGCATGCCGTTATCGTAGATTTGAATCGCGCCGCCGCCGGGCTGCTGCAAGTAATACAGCTCAAACTGCTGGCCCTCGGCCACCAGATATACCGACTGCCGCGGTGAACTTGCCGTCATGCTGACGCCGCCCAGTCCGTAGATGCCATCTCCGGTGCGGCCCACCAGTCCGTCACTGTGCCAGCCGCGTGTGGAGCCGCTCTTCACGTCCAGGCGGCGGTAGGAATTCCAAGGGCGCCCGGCGAAAGTGTAGCCGCTGCCGCCGTCGCCAAAAGTCTGCTGGAGCCGCTCGCGGATATCGCCGGTCCACTCATCCGCGGCTACGTGCGAATCCCCATAATGTAGCGCGCGCAGCGGCCCGGCCAGTTCGCCGCGCTGATGGCGATACAGTTGTTCGAAGAAAGGAATCAGGGCCGCGGGATTCTCCACGGGAAGCTGCGCACCTTTGGAGACTTTCTCCGCCACGCCCTCTTGCGCTTCCGCCCGCGTGGCTGCGCTGACGTACGGGCGCGGAGCGGGAGTGCGCCTGGCAACCGGCTTCTTGCGCGCCGGTTTCTTGGCAACCTGCTTGGCTGGGGTCTTGGGTTTAGGCGTACTTTGGGCAGCGGCGGCGAACGCTATTACGAAGGTGAGCGCGATTGCCGGGAGTATTCGCATCAGGGCTGATGGCTCTTCGCTTCCGGGGCGTTCCTCCGGGCCTGCTGGACGATCTTCTGTTTCAGCTCTTGCAGCTTGAACTGATTGAAGCCTTCCCGCAAGGCGGAGAACAAAAGCTCCCCTACGATTCTCGCACCTGCCGGCATGGGATGGATGTAATCAGACCCCACCAGCCGCGGTTCCGAAGTATACCAGCGGGCCATGGTGCCCGCGCCTCCCATGGCTTCAAAGGTATTGAAAAAGGCTACACCGGTATCGGCGGCGATCTTCGATTCAGTTGAAACCAGGCGCGGCATCGCGGGAATGGTTTCGATTTCGCCGGCGGGTCCTTTGGTGCCGCGATCCATTGGACTCATCAACAGAATGGACGCTTCGGGAACGGCCCGCTGCAAGCGGGCGACGGCTTTGCGCAACTCGCGTCCCCACGTGGTGTCCACAAAATTAGGGAATCCACTCTCGTTCGTACCGTAATTGATGATGATCAGATCGGGCTTATAGTGGCGGAGTTCGGCGGCCCAGTGGGCTTCGTTAAAGGCATTCGAAAGCAAGGTTACGTTGGCGCCGTTTATACCCAGACTGCTGTAGACCACGCCGGGTCCCTTGCGGAAGTCGGCCCCATAAACACGGACTGAGCCACTCGTCACCTTTAGCGTGATTTCGGCGGCGCCCGGAGGAATCTCGAATGAGGCATAGCCGGGGGAGAATGGCGGCGCTCCGGCAGCAATTGTCGATGACCCGGTGCCAATGGGATTGCCATCCGCCTCGACTGCGAATTCGCCGCCTTGGGGCTCGGCCAGATAGGCAATCTCCACGCTGCGATGCGCGGCCTTCACCTTCCAGCGTGCCACCGCGCCCGGAACGCCGCGGAAACTTACTGCGCCCAGTCCGTTCAGCCCGTCTTTTAAAGCCGAGTTGCCGCCGACGTCGATCTTCCAGTTGGACGCCGACATATCGACGCCGCGGTGGTTATACCAGGCCCACGGCCGGGCTAGCAGCACGAAGCCTACGCCGCCATCGCCGAATTCGCGCTGGAAGAGGGCGCGCGCATCGGCGGTGATGAGATCCGCCGTCGTGGGCGAATCGCCGTAGTGAATGATTTCGACGCCTTCACCTTTGAGCAGTGCTTCATAGAAGTGATCCATCACGTGCGCTGGATCGAGCAAGTTCTTGGGGGCCTTGGCCACCAGCCGCTTGTTCAGAGCGTGGCTCAACTCGCCAGGCGAAGCCAATGGATCGGTAGCTTCGATTTTGGCTGGCTTGACGGGCAAGGTCAAAACCGTCGCGGCGCTCCTGGGCTCGATCGACATGTAATTCTTGAGCGATGGGATGGCCTGCGGCACCAGCAGCAGTGCCGCGAAGGTGAGCACCGTGAGCGTCGTCTTAACTGGAATGCCCTGTTGCATCAAAATCTCGTGTAAATGAACGGCGCCGCCCCGCGCTGAACCACGTTTTGCAAGCCGAGAACCAAGGCCGCAAGAGCTCCTGCCTGTGCATAAAATGGAGCTCGTACATATAACGTCAGGCTCCAGTCATACCATTTTTTCGGGATGTAGTGAGCCAACGCGCCAACTATCAGGACCAGCGCCAGCGGTCCCGATACATTAGCGAATGAGACGCTCAACGAAGCGAGGCGTCCGAGAATGGCCAGCGCTACGTCAAAGCTGGGAGCGCGAAAGAAAATCCAAGCGAAGGTGACGTAGTGGAAAGTCAGGATAATGCTGGCATAGCGCCATAGAGTGCTGCTGGGAGAGGCTTCTGCTTTCGCGGTTCCATATTGCGTCTGCCACAAACGGACAAAGGCGAGTCCGAATCCATGCAACGCGCCCCAGATAACGAAGTTCCAATTAGCTCCGTGCCACAGGCCCCCAATGATCATGGTGATCACCAGATTGACGTAGGTGAAAATCTTGGAACGCTTGCCGGGCAGAGAGAAGTAAAGATAATCTCGCAGCCAGTTGGAGAGAGAAATGTGCCAGCGGCGCCAGAA
>CAZDGT010000394.1:0-10970 GCA_964504905.1 uncultured Bordetella sp.
TTTTGTTTAGTATCCAGGCGTAATCTCAGTGACTTCGAACATCGTTTATTCCGTTATCATTTTCTCCTGGGCGCAGACTGGACGCTTTGCGCGCGCAAACTGAGTATGACGCGGGGGAACTTCTTCCACGCGGTCTATCGGATCGAACAAAAATTGGGTAGGATTTTCCGGGAGTTGCAGCCCTACCCGTTGTATCCGCTGGATGACTACTTCCATGGGCCGTCACGATTTGAACCGGCCCGCGCTACGGTTCAGAACTGCCTCGAAATGCCTCTGCGCCCGCTGCATTTGCGCTTTCCTCAGCCGCTCGGCCGTACCGCGTAGTAACTTCCCCGACCTACTTCATCCGCCGGGCAGTAAAGAACCTCTGCATTAGCTCGGCGCATTCGGCGCCGAGCATACCTTCCTCTACGTTGAGGCGATGATTCAAAACCTCCGTGTCGACAAGGTGAAACTTGCTGCGGACCCCGCCGAAGCGGAGATCCCGTGCGCCAAATATGAGCTTCGTGATGCGTGCTGTGACGAGCGCTCCGGCACACATCACGCAAGGCTCCAATGTGGTGTAGAGAATCGCGCCGTCCAGGCGGTAGTTCCCAGCGGCAACACAGGCTTCGCGGAGGGCAAGAATCTCGGCATGCGCTGTGGGATCGTTGCGCTCAATCGGAGCGTTGCGGCCGCGGCCAATGACGTCGCCCGCCACCACAACCACGGCGCCTACCGGAACCTCACCGGCAGCCTCGGCTTGACGGGCCAGTTCCAGTGCCATGCGCATGTAGCTTTCATCACTCACCTCATGAGAATAGCGTCAATTGCGGATCCTGCGGCCAAAGTTCAGGCTCCGCTTCGGTACTGCGTTTGCTCAAACGGTAGCGGCGGCGGATTCGGTCCAGCCGCTCCTGAATGTTTTCAGGGTAGGCGCCTCGCAGATAGGGGCTGCGGTCGAAGAGTTCTCGATAACGCCTCACATGGGCTGGGAAACGTTCCCGCAGGAAAGGGAAGAATACTTTCTGCGCACACTCTTTGAGATACACCACATTGCCGCCGAGTTGCGTTGCGCCTGCTCTGGCCGAGGCCTTGGCGACGGCATCTAAGTTAGTTTCGCTGTCATTGATCAAAGGCAGAATCGGCGCTAAATTGACAGCCACGCGGAGACCCGCAGCGCTCAGTTTACGGACGGCTTGCAAACGCAGGTCGGGACGGGGAGCGAGAGGCTCGAGTAGCTGCGCGAGTTCTCGATCGAGCGTGGTGATGGTCAAAACCAAAGTCAGATAATTGCGCCTATTTATTTCAAGGAAAGCATCGATATCGCGTACTATGAGATCGGATTTTGTGATGAGCCCGATCCGATAGCCACTATTCTGCCCCAGAACCTCCAGGATGGAGCGGGTCAAGCGGAATCTTTGCTCGGCTGGCTGATATGGGTCGGTGGCGGTGCCAATTGCAATCGTTTCGCCGACGGGAAGACGGTGCAGTTCAGCCCGGAACGCCGCAGCATCGAAATGTTTGACAAAGATCTTACGTTCAAAGTCCTCTGGGCCATGCAATTCCATGAATTCGTGAGTGTAGCGCGCGTAGCAATACTTGCATCCGAACTCACAGCCTCTATAAGGATTGATCATCCAGCGAAACGGCATGCGCGGGCTCTCGCAGCGCGACAGATAGCGCCGAGTAGTCAGTTCAAAATACTCGGAGCGGCGCTTGGCCTCGAGGGAGGGGCTCTCAGCGGCCAGACGGGCGATTCCAACAAGCTGAGCCACGAACTAGATTCGCCTTTTGTTCGCCCAATTGTCAAGTGGGAATTTTCGCTCCATGAACGCACTAGAAAGCATGGCCAAGACACAAACCAAATCGCTGGCGCGGCGGACGCCGATCGCAGTCGAAGTGATCCAGCGCCGAATTTATCTGGTTCGCGGACAGAAGGTGATGACCGATGCGGACCTTGCGAAACTCTACCAGGTGGAGACCAAACTGCTGAACCGTGCCGTACAACGCAATGCCGGGCGCTTTCCCGAAGATTTTATGTTTCGATTGACCGCTGAGGAGGCGGAATCTTTGAAGTGCCAAATTGGCACCTCAAAGGTCGGGCGCGGGGGACGTCGCTATCTTCCGTTTGTTTTTACCGAGAACGGAGTGGTGATGCTTTCGGCGGTCCTCAATAGTGAACGCGCGATTCAGATGAATATTCTTGTGGTGCGGGCGTTTGTAAAGCTGCGTGAAATGTTGGCAAGCCACAAGGATCTTGCGCATAAGATGATTGATCTCGAACGTCAGCAAAGAGCGCATGGCCAACAACTCGCGGCCGTTCACACCATGGTGAGGCGATTGATGGAGCCGCCACGCAGCCGTAAGCGTCCCATCGGATTCAAGATTGGATAGCTTCGGGCTCGGCCACTCTCTTGCGGCTGTAGAGGAAGTAGATTGCCAATCCGATCGCGAGCCACACCACGAACCGGATCCAGGTTTCGAGTGGCAGGCTCAACATCAGCAATAGGCAACAGAGGATCGATAGCACCGGCAAGAAAGGCACCCACGGAACGCGGAAGGATCGCGGGTGGTCCGGTTGTGACCGCCGCAAGAGAATCACTCCGGCCGAGACTACGACAAAGGCGAACAAGGTGCCAATATTGGCGAGGTCCGCGAACGTACCGATATCCCACACGCCTGCGGGTATCGCCACCGCTATGCCAGCGACCCAGGTGCTCACGTCGGGAGTTTTGAACTTCGGATGCACGCGGGAAAATATCTTTGGTAGCAGACGATCACGCGACATGGCAAAAAGAATCCGTGACTGCCCGTATTGCGAAACCAGAACCGAGCTGAGCATGCCAAACAGCGCTCCGACAGTCACCACAAAACGGAGGCGGTTGAGTCCCACTGCCTTTAAGGCATTCGCCACTGGAGCATCGTTATTGAGCGTCTCCCAATGAACAATACCGGTGAGCACGAGGGCAACCGCTGCGTACAGCAGGGCGCAGATGACGAGCGTAAAGATGATCCCGCGAGGCAAATCGCGCTGAGGATTCCGGCATTCCTCCGCCGCCGTGGATAGCGAGTCGAAGCCGATGTAGCTAAAGAACACGATGGCGGCGCCGGTGAGCACTCCCGTATATCCGTTGGGCATGAACGGATGCCAGTTGTGAGTGTCGACGCTTTTCGCCGCGCCGAAGATAAAAAGCAGGATGGCTCCCACCTTGAGAACCACAATGACCGTATTGGTGCGGGCGGATTCGCGGACGCCTCGCACCAGCAGCCAGGTCAGCAGCATCACCAGAAGAAACGCCGGCAAGTTAAACCACGCGCCCGTGGCTCTGCCCTCGATCAATATCGGTAGCGCCAGCTGGGGCGGCAGATGGAATCGGAAGACATTGTCGAGCAAATCGTTGCAATAGGCGCCAAAGCCGACCGCTACGGCCATGTTCGCGACTGCGTATTCCAGTACCAGATCCCACCCGATCATCCACGCGAAGATCTCGCCCAGAGTGGCGTAGGCGTACGTGTACGCACTGCCGGCGACCGGAATCATGGATGCGAGCTCCGCGTAGCACAGCGCTGCGAAACTGCACGCCAGGGCTACTAGAATGAACGAAACCGAGATCGCCGGGCCGGCCCCAGGGCGGCCGAAAGTACCAACCGCGTCTTTCCCGTTGATCAGCAGGTTCAGCAGGGGTGCTTTGAAAATGGATGGATAGTCGAACTTGAGCCCGGCTGCGGCGGTACCGGTCAGTGTAAAAATGCCGGAGCCCACCACCACTCCGATACCCAAGGCGATCAGGCTTCCAAGTCCCAGAGTTTTCTTGAGCTGCTGGGAAGGGTGATCGCTGGCCGCGATCAGTGCCGCGATGCTCTTGGTTCGGAACAGAGTAGACATGCGGCTAAAGTGGGACCAGCGTCGGGCCGATCCCACTCCGATTGTCAGACGCTAACGCTTACGCTGGCCCTTGACTAATTTCTTGACCTTGCGTTTCTGCGAACCGCGTGCCACATCGGCAGCGCGTTTCGGTTTCGGAGCCGCCTTCTTGCGGGCAGCGCGCTTCAGCTTCTTGCGTTCATCTTTGTCGGTAACTTTTTTGGTATTCATTCCACCTTGATCCCTGCGTATTTCGCGATTAATTTCTTCAACCCGTATCCAGGAAAACTCACGGTCACCTTTGTATCGTCGCCCGTGCCTTCCAGGCGCAGCACCGTTCCGCGGCCCCATTTGGTGTGTTCCACCGTTGAACCCGGCCCCAACTTCTTAGGGCCCGCCTTCTTGAACTGAGGAACCGGAGCTGCCGGTTGGGCCACGCTCGAAGCCGCCACTGGAGCGATCCCCTGTGGCGCCGGCATGCCGCGTTCCGAAAAGAACTGCCGGATGTTGTCGACCGAATTGTAAGTCTTTCCAGTATAAAGGTTCCGCTGGGCCGATTCGCGGACCTGGTAACGCTCGGAGTAAAGATCCACGGAGCGGGCCTGCGGCTGATCCCCGCGCACTGCATCCACCAGATTGCGCGGTACTTCCTGCAGGAAGCGGGAAGCTAGCGAAACTTCCGGTTGCCCGCCCCCGAAACGGCGGCGATAGCGCGCCCAGCTCAAATACAGCTTGGTTTCCGCGCGAGTCATGCCCACATAGCACAGACGGCGCTCTTCCTCCATACCGCTCTCTGAATCGAGTGAGCGGCTATGCGGGAATAGCCCTTCCTCGAGGCCTGCGATGAATACCACGGGGAATTCCAGGCCTTTGGCGTTATGCATGGTGAGCAGTGAAACAGGTGCGCGCGAATCAGCCGAGTCAGCGTCGGAAACCAATGCCGCATGATCCAGGAAGTCGCGGAGAGTCTCGCCGCGCTCGCCGGCATCGGCCGCCGCGTTGAGCAGTTCGTCGAGATTCGCCAGGCGCTGGCGTGCTTCCTCGGTGCCTTCGTCTTCCAGCATCTTGCGATAGCCGGTGCGTTCCAGCACATCCGCCAACGTATCCGAGACGGGACGGGTTGCGAGCTGTCCCGCCATCTCCGTCATCATGCGATAGAACGCTGCCAGCGCCGCTTCTGCACGTCCGGGGAAGGCGTGCGCTTCGAGCATCTGCTCTAGTGCTGTCCACAGCGACAGTTCATGCTGCAGGGCGTACTGTTCGATCTGTTCCAGAGTCGTGCGGCCAATGCCACGCGCCGGCGTATTGATGACGCGGAGCAGCCCGATGGAATCGTGCGGCGTCACCAGTACCTTGAGGTACGCCAGAATATCCTTCACCTCGGCGCGTTGGTAGAAACTGAATCCGCCCACCACTACATATTTGCGGCCGTAGCGGCGCAGAGCTTCTTCGATCTGGCGCGACTGCGAGTTGGTGCGATACAGAACAGCCACGCGCTCCTGCGGATTGCGGGCCAGGCGGCTCTCAACGGTGTCGGCAATCCACAGGGCCTCGTTTTCGGAATCCGGCGCTTCATAGAGCGTGATCTTCTCGCCTGAGCCTGAGTCGGTCCATAGGGTCTTGCCGATGCGCTCAGTATTATTGGCAACCACAGCGCTGGCAGCTTCGAGAATGGTTTGTGTGGAGCGGTAGTTTTGTTCCAGGCGAATGATCGTGGCGCCCGGGAAATCGCGCTCGAAATCGAGGATGTTGCGGATATTGGCACCGCGCCATCCATAAATCGACTGATCTTCATCGCCCACCACACAAATGTTCTGGCGTTGCTCGGTGAGCAGGCGCATCAGATCGTACTGGCTGCGATTGGTGTCCTGGTATTCATCCACCATCACAAATTCGTAGCGCTGGTTCAGACGCTGGCGGGTGGCTTCGTCGTGGCGCAACAAATTGACGGTTTCGAGCAGCAGGTCATCGAAATCCAGGGCATTCGATTCGCGGAGCCGGGCCTCGTATCGCTCGTAAACTGTGGCGAATCGAGTTGTCGTGGGGTCGGTGGCTGTGCGCGCGATTTCTTCCGGGGATTGCTGGTGGCTCTTCGCATTACTGATGCGCGATAGCGCCGCGCGCGGCTGCATGAACTTGTCGTCCAGGCCGAGCGTCTTGTAGATCGACTTGATCATCGAAATCTGATCGTCGTCGTCGTAGATCGTGAATAACGGGGTGAAGCCGCGGCGGAGCTGGCCGAGCGGGGTCCCATCGCGCCGCAGCAGCCGCACGCAAAAGGAGTGGAAAGTGGCCACGGTAGGCGCTCCCTCCGGACCAGTGGCCACCAGGGAGCGGACGCGGTCGCGCATCTCGCCGGCCGCTTTATTGGTGAAGGTGACCGCCAGGACCGCCCACCCGGGAACCCGGAAGGCAGTCATCAAGTGGGCGATGCGATGGGTGATTACTCGGGTCTTCCCGCTACCCGCGCCAGCCAGCACCAGCAGGGGGCCCTCGGAGTGCTCGACTGCCTCCTTCTGGCGGGGGTTCAAGCCCTCTAGGAAATCCATTAATTTGCGAGTTTACCATGAAGTAACGATGCACCCTCATTTGGGGGTATAGGTACCAGGACTACTATTTCGCTATAGTTCTACGAGACCCTTGGTCACTCATCACAACCCGACGCGGAACTGTGAAATCCAACAAAATAAAGACAATTCAACTAAATGATTCCAAGGACCTCCCCGAGCCTCCTGGAGCCGTCCGAGCGCGCCTCAGCGACTTACAGAGATTAGGAAAGCTGCTCTCGACGAAGCGGTCGCTTCCTTGGAGCGCTATGTAGCTTGCGCCATGGTTCCGGCTGGATCCGCCAAAGTGATTCAGATGAAGGGTCTTGCCGCCTTGCCGGCGCGGCCTAGCCTACGCGAAAATTATTGCCACTCGAGGGCGTCAACCTCATGTGTGTTGTAACCTGAGTGGGTATACGTGCGCCTTTTCTGGTGGACAAATCGGGCTTACGCTACCGCCGGGCAGAGAGTTGACAGCAGCGGGCGATAGCAATGCTCATTGAATTCGAGCTCATTGAAAAAGCGAGAAGTGGCGACGACGGCGCCTTTAACCAGGTGGTGCAAGCCTACCGGAAGCGCATTCTGGGAACCATCGCCCGGCTGATCGGCAAGCCGGAGGATGTTGAGGATGTGGGCCAGGAGGTGTTCCTCCGGCTATATTATTCGCTGGACCAGTTGCGAGCCGCCGAGGTATTCGAGCCTTGGCTGTACCGGCTTACGGTGAACGCGGCTTATGACTATTTGCGCCGCCAAAAGCGCCGTCCGGAAAGCCGGATGTCGGATCTGAGTGAGCAGCAGGTGATGATGGCGGATGCATCCGCTGGTGGAAGGGTCGAAGTTGAAGAGCAGAGGCGGACCAAGGTTCGGGAAATGGTGCAATCGCTCCTGGGCAAGGTTTCGGAGGAGGACCGGATTCTGCTGATGATGAAGGAAGTGGAGGGGTTGTCGCTGAAGGAACTGGAGAAGATTTACAAGGTGAACGAAAACGCCTTGAAGGTCCGCTTATTTAGAGCGCGGCAGAGAGTCTTGAAGGCATTTGAGTCAGGTGAGGTTTGAGTTTTAGGGGTATACAATGGAACGAATGGACCGGGATCGCGTGCAAGGCTCCAGTGAAGACAGGCTCGATCCGTTGTGGGCACAGTACCGCGAGGCCTGTCCGGATCCCGAGCCCAGCGCCGCTTTCATGCCGCAAATGTGGCAGCGCATCGAAGCGCGCCGGAATGCAATCTCATCCTCGTGGTTCCGGTTATGGGCGGAAGTATGGCTGGTGGCTACGGTGACAGTCGCAATCGTAATCGGCGCGGTTCTGATACCGCGTATGCAGGAGACTCCCGCTATTCAGCTCAGTTATGTGGACGTGCTGGCCGCGGCTGATTCCGCCGCCGACGGAGCAGTGCTGGCATTGGGTGAAACGGAATGAAGCTGACGCGCTGGACCGTTGCACTTTACATGGCGCTGGTGTTCTTATGTGGCGGCGTTGTGGGAGCCTTTGCCTTCCGCCTCTATACGGTTTCCGGCGTGAGCGCGAACGTTGGGCCGCGCAACCCCGAGGAGTTCCGCAAGAGGTTCTTGAGCGAGTTGAAGACGCGGCTCGTGCTCAGCGATGACCAGGCGTCTAACGTGGCTGCGGTAATGGACGAAACGCGCAGACGCTTCAAGACAACCCGCGACAGCATCGAACCGGAGATTCAGAAGATCCGCGACGACCAGCGGCAGAAAATCAGTGAATTGCTTTCCCCGGATCAGTTGAAGGAATGGGAGAAAATTGTCGAGGAGCGCCGCCGCGCGCGTGAAAGCAAGAAAAATGGCGGACCTCCGCCGCGCAACTAGGCTACGGGCTGCTTCTTCTTTGCTTCAGCGGCGTCGCGAACTTTCTGATACTTCTTCTGGAAACGGTCGACGCGGCCTTCGGTGTCGATCAACTTCTGCTTGCCGGTAAAGAATGGGTGGCAACTGGAGCAGATTTCTACGCGGATATCGCCTTTATGCGCTGAGCGAGTGCGGAACTTATGTCCGCAGGCACAGGTCACATTTACTTCTTCGTAGGCGGGGTGGATACCAGGTTTCATGGCGAGGCTCTCAAACTTTCTTTGGGAATTTCCATCTTACCATAGGCCGGCGGGATTCCCCAGCACAGCCAGGTAAAACCCAAAGCGGATACCTGGCCAGGACCGGCGGTGTGCTAATATCGGCTCCAAATGAGAAAAGTCATTACTCTCGCGCTGTTTCTGGCGGCGACAGCCTTTGCGCAGAAATACACCAAGGACGGGGAGATGATTCTTCCGGACTATCGCCAATGGGTCTTCCTATCCTCGGGGATTGGGATGACCTATTCCGACACGGCGTCCAAGAACCCGGCCTTCGAAAACGTGTTCGTAAACCCGGAAGCCTATCGGGAATTTGTCAAAACCGGAGTCTGGCCGGACAAGACCGTATTGGTGCTTGAAATCCGCGCGTCAGACACCCGAGTGTCAATCAATAAAGACGGGCGCGTGCAGACCAATGTGAACGCTATTGAGACGCACGTGAAGGACGCAGCCCGCGGCGGCTGGGGGTTTTACGCATTTGAGAAGGGCCTCGGCAATGGAAAGCCGTTTCCCAAGACGGCAAATTGCTTCTCCTGCCATGAGCAAAACGGCTCGACGGATACAACTTTCGTGCAGTTTTATCCCACGCTCATCGAGACGTCCAAGAAGAAGGGCACCTACAAGGAAACGGGCCACTAGTCCAGCATTAGGCTGGGAACTCGAAGGCGTCGTCTACTTCACTTCGAATACCCAAATGGTGCCGCCCTCAGGGACTTCCGGATACTTGCCCGGGAATAGTCCGTTCAACAGAGTTTCCATTCCGCGCGCGTCCACGCCCCAGCCGGATTGCACCGCGATGTACTGCTTGCCGTTTACCGCAAATGACGAGGGCTGTCCGGTGATGCCGGAATTTGTAGGAAATTCCCACAGCAGTTTCCCGGTTGACGCATCGAACGCGTGGAACTTACGATCATTTGTGCCGCCGCCGAAGACCAATCCACCGGCGGTTGCCAGGCTCGGTCCCCAGTTCTGTGAGTTTGCGTAGGTGTGGGTCCACACGCGCTTGCCGGTGTCGACATTCCAGGCTTGCACCTCGCCGATGTGATCGGCTCCGGGCGCAGCCGACAGCGCGCTCCTGGCGCCTATGAACCGGCCGCCGGGCGTGTATTCGACTTTCAGGCCGGTGATAGTGGTGCATAGATTCTCGTTCGCTGGAATGTAGATCATGCGGGTCTTGGGACTGTACGCGATCGGCGGCCAATTCTTGCCGCCCCATAGGGACGGGCAAAAAGTCGCGGTCTTATCCGTTCCCGGCTTACGTTCGGGATCGACATCCGGCCGCCCAGTCTTGGGGTCCAGGCTCTTATATACGTTTTGTTTCACGAAGGGAGTGCCATCCACAAAATTGATCGCGCCGTTCGTTCGCTCCAGGAACCAAAGGTAGCCATCGCGGGCCACGTCGATCAGGCCCTTGATTGTTTTGCCGTTGCGCTGAAAATCAACCAGAATGGGAGGCGAAACCTCATCCCAATCCCACGACTCGTTGGGATCGTACTGGTGGTGGCCCATGATTTTTCCGGTGGCGACGTCGAGTGCGATGGTGGAGGAAGTGTAAAGATTGTCGCCCGGGCGCTGGTCGCCCATCCAGGGTCCGCCATTGCCGACGCCCCAGAAGGCCAGGTTGGTTTCAGGATCGTAGTTCCCGGTGACCCACACCGAGCCGCCACCGTTCTTCCACTGTTCGCCCTTCGGCCACGTCTCGCTGCCGGGTTCTCCGGGAGCGGGGACGGTGTAAGTTCTCCATAGCTCTTCACCGGTCTCCGCTTGAAACGCCGCGACGAAACCGCGGATACCCATCTCGCCGCCGGAGGCGCCCACCATGATCGAACCGCGGGCAGCCAGCGGAGCGAGAGACATGTAGTATCCAGCCTTATTGTCGGCGACCTGCTTCGACCAGACTTCTTTGCCGGTCTTGACATCGATGGCTACCAACGTCGCGTCCCCCGCGGCCAAGAAAACTTTGTCTCCATATAATGCGACGCCGCGGCTCGTCGGGTGAGGAATGATAGCTCCTTCGGGGAGCTGCCGTCGATAGCGCCATAGCAAGTTGCCGGTGGCCGCTTCTAAAGCAATCACTTGGCTGCCGGGCGTGGAGACAAACATTACTCCATTGGCCACGACGGGCGCGGCCTCATGACCGCTATTCATGCCGGTGGAGAACACCCACGCGGGCTGCAGCCGCTGCACATTGCGCGGAGTGATCTGCGAAAGCGGGCTATAACCCCAGCCATCATACGAGCGCCGGACCATGGGCCAGTCGCCGTCCTCGGGCTTAGTCAGGCGCTCTGCCGTGACCGGCTTATAATTTTGCAGAACCAGCGGGACCGGGGGTGGAGGCGGAGAAGCTGGAGCCGGTGGAGACGATTGCGCCCAGCCCAGGCACCCAACTATAGCGAACAAAAATCCACAACCAAGAGCTTTCGACACAACCATGCACGTCTCCTGTTTCAATATCATTCAAACCCACCCTGTCTATGCAATATACTCCAT